>SXKQ01000086.1 GCA_005778045.1 Planctomycetia bacterium | reverse complement strand
GGGCTTGTCGATGTCGCAGCCGCGGGCGAGCGCGTGGTGGTACGCGAACAGCTGCAGCGGAATCACGTTGAGCACGGCCGAGAGCGGCTCGATCGTGGCGGGCACCTCGATCGACTCGTCGGCGAGCTCGTGACTCGCCGCGTCGGAGCCGATCGAGATCACGTGACCGCCGCGCGCCTTCACTTCGTGCAGGTTGCTGCGCACTTTGTCGGCGACGGCGCCCGGCGCGTTGACGACCACGATCGGCAGACCCTTCGAGATCAGCGCGCTCGGACCGTGCTTCATCTCACCAGCGGCGTAGCCCTCGGCGTGGACGTAGCTGACCTCCTTGAGCTTCAGGGCGCCCTCGCGCGCGATCGGGAAGTTCACTCCTCGGCCGAGGAAGAAGAACCCCTTGGCGTCGACGTGTCCGCGCGCGATGGCGCCGACGCGCTCGATCGTTTCGGGCGCGAGCAACGCTTCCATGCGCGGGCGCAGGCGGCGCAGCTCGTCGAGCAGCTCGCGTCCACGCGCGGCGTCGATCGTGCCCCGCGCGCGACCGAGGCGCACGGCGAGCAGGAAGGCGGCCACGACTTGCGCCACGAAGGCCTTGGTGCTCGCCACTCCGATCTCTGGGCCGGCGTGGGTCAGGATCGTGGCATCGCTCTCGCGCACGACGGTCGAGCCCATCACGTTGCAAATCGACGCGGTCGAGGCCCCGAGGTCGCGCGCGAGGCGCAGTGCGGCGAGCGTGTCGGCGGTCTCGCCCGACTGCGAGACGGCGAGCGCCAGGGTGCGCGGCGGGAGCACGGGCTCGCGATAGCGGAACTCGCTGGCGTAATCGAGATCGACCGGCAGGCGCACGAGCTGCTCGACCAAGTACTTGGCGACCATGCCCGCGTGCAGCGCGGTGCCGCAGGCGATCACCTGCAGGCGGTCGAAGGAGCGCATGCGGGCGTCGCTCCAGTCGCCGTGCTCGAATGAGACGTCGCCGGAAGCGGACAGGATGCGGTCGAAGGCGGTGCGCGCGAGCACGTCGGGCTGCTCGTGGATCTCCTTGAGCATGAAGTGCGGATAGCCCGCCTTGCTCGCCTGCTCCGCATCCCAGTCGATGCGGTGCGCGCGGCGTTCGAGCGGCTGTCCGGCGAGATTGGTCACCACGAGCGAGCCGGGCGCGAGCTCGGCGACGTCGCCGTCCTCGAGGTACACCACGTCGCGCGTGTGCGGCAGCAGCGCAAGCACGTCCGAGCCGAGGTAGGCCGCATCGGCGGTGGTCGCGACGACGAGCGGCGGGCCTTGACGGGCGCAAACCAGCGCACCGTCGTCGGCCGGCGACATGACCGCGATCGCGTAGTAGCCGTGCACGCGCGCGAGCGCGGCCCTTACCGCGTCGACCAGCTTGAGCCCGCGGGAGAGCTCGCGACCGACGAGGTGCGAGAGTACCTCGGTGTCCGTCTCGCTCGTGAAAACGCGGCCCTCGGTCTGCAGCTCGCGCCGCAGATCGAGGAAGTTCTCGATGATGCCGTTGTGCACCAGCGCGAGCCGTCCGCTCCCGTCGGAGTGCGGGTGCGCGTTCTCGTCGGAAGGTGCGCCGTGCGTGGCCCAGCGGGTGTGTCCCACGCCGATGCGCGCTCCCGCGAGCGCGCCATCCGCGAGCAGCTTCTCCAACTCGGTGAGTCGGCCGACCTTGCGGCGGATCTCGACCTTCTCGCCTTCGACCACGGCCACGCCGCAGCTGTCATAGCCGCGGTACTCGAGGACCCGCAGGCCCTTGAGCATGCCATCGAGCACGGCTCCCTTGCGCGAGAAGGCTCCGACGATGCCGCACATGGGGCGGCCTCAGCCCTTCTTCGTCACCGAAGGCCCGACGAGTGGGTCGTTGATGCGCGAGCGGAAGTAATCGAGCGTCTTGGCGAGGCCCGCGTCGAGGTCGTAGCGCGGCTCCCAGCCGAGGATGCGGCGCGCCTTGGTGATGTCGGGCTGACGTACCTTCGGATCGTCGATCGGCAGCGGCCTGTTGACGATCTTCGACTTCGAGCCCGTGAGCTTGATCACGCGCTCGGCGAACTGCTGGATCGTCATCTCGCCGGGGTTGCCGATGTTCGTCGGGAAGACCTCGTCGGAGTGCAGCAGGCGGTAGATGCCGTCGACGAGGTCGTCGACGTAGCAGAAGGAGCGCGTCTGCGTGCCGTCCCCAAACACCGTGACATCCTCGCCCTTGAGCGCCTGGCTCATGAAGGCCGGCAATGCGCGCCCGTCGTTGAGACGCATGCGCGGGCCGTAGGGGTTGAAGATGCGCACGATGCGCGTCTGTACCTTGTGGTAGCGGTGGTAGGCCATGGTCATGGCCTCGGCGAAGCGCTTGGCCTCGTCGTACACGCCGCGCGGGCCGACGGGGTTGACGTTGCCCCAGTAATCTTCCTTCTGCGGGTGGACGAGCGGATCGCCGTAGCACTCCGAGGTCGAGGCGAGCAGGAAGCGCGCGTTCTTCTCGCGCGCGAGGCCGAGCGCCTTGTGCGTGCCGAGCGCGCCGACCTTGAGGGTCTGGATCGGCAACTCGAGGTAATCGATCGGGCTTGCCGGCGAGGCGAAGTGCATCACCGCGTCCACGCGCCCGGGCACGTGGATGAACTCGGTGACGTCCTGGTGATGGAACTGGAAATCCGGCCGGCCCGTGACGTGCTCGATGTTGCGCAGGTCGCCGGTGATCAGGTTGTCCATGCAGATCACTTCCCAGCCTTCGGCCAGGAAGCGGTCGCAGAGGTGGCTGCCGAGGAATCCGGCTCCGCCGGTGATGACGACACGCTTCTTCTGTTGGCTCATCGAGTTCACGGTCTAGGGGGTCTGGCCGCGGTCTTCGCGCGGCGCCTCCGCCGGGGGAACCCCCGACGGCGTGGAGAACGTGGCGCGCTCGCCGGCACCGAGCCGGACGCGCACTCCGAAGGTCAGGATCTCGGCTGGGCGGTCGCCCGCAGTGGAGACGAACACGCGCTCGCCCTCCTCGCGGCACTCCGGCTCGCCCGCGAGGCGCATTAGGAATCCCGGGCCCTGGAAGCGCGCAAGCTCATCGTCGTTGCCCGCCGGCGCCCCCCCGGATGAGAGCAGGGGCAGCTTGACGATCTGGCCCGCGGCGAGCTCGATGCGCTCGTCGCGGAACGCGACCTGCATCGGCGCCTTGCTCTGGTTATGGATCGAGAGCGTCTCGTCGGGTGAGTGGTCGAGCATATAGGGTCCGGAGCTGCCGGTGAGCAAGGCTCCGCCGCGCAGGCGCACCTGCATTCCCTCGCGTAGCTCGAGGCGCGCGCGGTCGAGCTCTTGGAACTCGAACACGGGCTCGCCACGCGACGGCGAGCCGACCCAGCCGATGGCCTCGCCCGAGAGCATCACGCTGGCGCCGTCGGGCCACAGCACCTCGGCGCGTCCGCCAGGGGACACGATCACCGCGCCGCCCGCCGTGACGCGCGCGCGCTTGTCGAAGAACGACAGCGGATAGCCGCTCAACGCACCCGCTGGCCGCACCTGCACGGGATCGGCGTGGCGTTGCACGGAAACCTCCTCAGGCCCCGGCGGATGACGCAGGGCATCGCCGGGCGGCAGCGGGTCCTGCGTCGGCCGCATGGGGCCGGGCCAGCGCTGGGTGTCCCGCGCTAGGCAGCCGGCGCCGACCGCCGCGAGCGCCAGCGCGGCGAAGCTGACCGCGAAGGATCTCATGGGTTCTTGTGCTTGGCCGAGGGGTGCGCGCTCATGAAGCGCTCGACGAATCCGGTGTCGTGGCGGCTCGAGCGGAACTCGGCGTGGTCGAGCACCTTGGAAAGCAGCGGGATCGTGGTCTTGGGACCGACGATCACGTACTCGTCGAGCGCCCGCAGCATCGTGGCGATGGCTGCGTCGCGGCTCGAGCGGTGCGCGAGGAGCTTTCCAATCATCGAATCGTAGTTCGGCGGGATGCGGTAGCCACTGTAGGCGTGGCTGTCGACCCGGATGCCCGGTCCCCCCGGAGGGGCGTACATCTGGATCAGACCCGGGGAGGGCTGGAAATCCTTTTCCGGGTCCTCGGCATTGATGCGGCACTCGATGCAGTGCCCGTTGATGCGGATGTCCTCCTGCTTGTAGGAAAGCTTCTCTCCCGCCGCGACGAGGATCAGCTCGCGCACGAGGTCGACGCCGGTGACCATCTCGCTGACCG
>SXKQ01000085.1 GCA_005778045.1 Planctomycetia bacterium | reverse complement strand
GTGATGCCCGAGCCCGCCGTGACGCCCGAGCCCGCAGTGACGCTCGAGCCCGCAGTGACGCTCGAGCCCGCCGTGACGCCCGAGCCCGCCGTGACGCCCGAGCCCGCCGTGACGCCCGAGCCCGCAGTGACGCCGGCTCTCGCGCTGCAGCCTTGGCCCGAGCACATGGTCGGCGCGCCCGCCTTGCTGGAGCTCTTGGCCATCGAGGAACTCTGCGGCCCGCGACCGCTGACGATCGCTGCTGAGCCGACTGTCGAGTCCCTGCCCGAGATGTGGAGCGGCAATCCGCGCGTGACGCGTCTCGATGTGCAGGCGCTCGTGCTCGGCGAGCGGGGCGTGAACAAGGTGCGAGCGGATCGCTCGGGGGTGTGGAACGAGACGAACATACCGCTCGAGGAAATCCCACGCGCTCAGCGGTTGTCCACGCCGCGCATCGGACGCGTGCGCGTCACGCTGCACACGGGCGAGGTCTTCGAGGGTCGCATGAATGCCATCGGCGAAGGCTGCGTCTGGATCGAGACGGGGTATGGTCGCATGGGGCTCAACGGCATGCTGGTGCGTTCCGTTGAACGTCTGGACACCAGCGAGAGCGAGAGCGGCGGCCTGCAGCGCGTGCGCGTGACGACTCCCGGTGGCGAACTCACGGGCGTGCTCGAGAGCGACGATGGCACGATCGCCACGGTGCTGCTCGACAGCGGCGCGCGCATGAGCACGCCGTCGACGAGCGTGCAGAAGCAGCGCGAGACGCCGGCCGGCGCAGTCAAGCTCAAGCGCAAGCAGTGACACGGCTGCCGCGTGCGCGCGGCTGCATTCGCCGGACGGCCGGACCTCTCGCGCAGGGAGCCGGCCGCGCGCGTTGGACAGGTCTGGCCCGCGCGGGGCGAGCGGTGGCCTACATCAGGACCCCGTCCGCGCCGAGCTCCGCGCAGAGCGCGGACGAGTCGACGGACTTCCGCAGGGTGGCGTTCACGCTGCCGTCGGGATTTCGAGGCGGGTCAGGTATCCTCGCCCCGCGCGGGCCGCTAGAGGCCCACGGAGGACGTCCATGAACCGAACCTGCGCCAGCCTGTTCCGCTTGCTCGCGCCTCTCGCGCTGCTCTTGGTGCTGCTCGTTCCCGCCCCTGCGGCCGACGACGAGAGCGTCGCGGACTTCAAGAAGTACTTCAAGCAGTACAAGGACTCGGCGACGCGCGTCGAGGCGGTGCTCTCCCTCGAGGATGTGGACTCCCCGGCGGTAGTCGACGCGCTGATCCCGGTGCTCAAGCTCGTCGAGGAGCCGGACGTCGTGCGAGCGGCCGTGCGCGTGCTCTCGAAGTTCAAGTCGGAGGCGCCGCGCGCTGCGCTGTTCGCCGCGCTCGAGGCGCAGAAGGACGAAGCGGTGCGCTCGGGGCTGCTGCAGGCGGCGACCGCTGGCAAGTACGGGGGCGCCAGCGAGGCGCTCAAGAAGCTGCTGCTCGAAAAGAGCCCCGATCTGCGGCGGAGGGCGATCGAGGCGCTCGTCGCGAGTACGGATGCGACCGCGGCGGACGCGATCGCGCCGCTGTGCAACGACACGGATCCAGCGCCGCGGTGCGCCGCGCTCGAGGGGCTCGCGGCGCTGAAGAGCCCGGCGGTCGTCAAGCTCGCCATCGCATCGCTCGCTCACGAGGTGTGGCAGGTGCGCGTGAGCGCGATCACGGCGCTCAAGAAGGTCCGCAGTCGCGACGCCATCGAGCCCTTGATCGCGAGGCTTGCGCTCGAGGAGGGGCGCCTGCAGGTCGATGTCGGTGACGCGCTCAACGAGATCACGGGCCGCAGCTTCGGCACGCGGCTCGAGATGTGGCAGCAGTTCTGGGGCGCCTACAAGGACCGCTTCCAGATCCCGACGGACGAGGAGCTCGCCAAGCTGCGCGCCAAGCAGACGGAAGAGGCCGCGAAGTACAAGCCAGAGAAGACTGGCACGAGCTATCACGGCATCGAGACGCCAAGCCGACGCATCATGTTCGTGATCGACGTCTCGGGCTCCATGGAGAACTTGGTGGTAGAGAAGGAGCGCTTCGAGGACGGCGGCTACCCGTCGTTCCTGCGCATCGACATCTGCAAGACCGAGCTCGTGCGCACGATCGAGAGCCTCGAGCCGTACGTCGAGTTCAACGTGATCGCCTTCGCCACCGCCGTACGGTCGTGGAAGAAGGACCTCGTGAAGGCCAACGTGGTCAACCGGTCCGCGGCGGTCGACTGGGTGCGCAAGCTCGAGGAGCTCGGGGGCGCGTCGAAGGAGGACCTCGCTCAGGCTGGGCTGACGAGCTCGGCCAACCTCGAGGCCGGCAAGACCAACACCTACGGGGCACTTTCCTCGGCGCTCGGCGCGGGCGGGCGGGGCACGAAGGACAAGGCCTACGAGTGCGTGATCGACACGATCTTTTTCCTCTCCGACGGGCGGCCGACGGTGGGGGACTACGTCGACCCGCAGGACGTGGCGCGCGAGATCCGCGAGCTCAACAAGCTGCGCAAGGTTGTGATCCACACCATCGCGATCGGCGAGTTCCAGAAGGACTTCATGAAGCTGTTGGCTGAGGAAAACGGCGGCATTTTCGTCGACCTAGGGCGCTAGGGCGCGGCGGACGGGGATCCTTCCGAGGCACCCCGGAACTGGTCGGCGCAGCCCCGCGGTCACGGGGCGCGAGCTTTCTTCCGGCCTTCCCGCAGGCGTGGTGGCGGGAAGGCCTGCCGGGGTTGACGCTCCCCCCCGGCGGTCGTATCTTTCGTCGCCCTCCCGGTCGGGGTGTGGCTCAGCTTGGCTAGAGCGCTTGGGTCGGGACCAAGAGGTCGGAGGTTCAAATCCTCTCACCCCGAC
>SXKQ01000084.1 GCA_005778045.1 Planctomycetia bacterium | reverse complement strand
GTGCGCTGGGTGCTCGGCGAGACGCGCCCGACGTCGATGCGCGGCGGCGAGATGACCGACGTGATCTTCAAGGGCTCGGTCTCCCGCCCGCCGATGAACGTGGCCGAGGTCACGCTCGTGCTCGACAACACCTGCGGCACGATCGCGCAGCAGGGCTCGGAAGTGTCGATCACGCGCCGCGTGTACCGCTCGGGCGAGGGCGAGTACCTGATCAACGGCGAGCGCGCGCGCCTGAAGGACGTGCGCGACATGCTGTTCGACACCGGCCTTGGCAGCCGCGGCTACTCGGTGCTCGAGCAGGGCAAGATCGACGCCGCGCTCTCGGCCAACTCGCTCGACCGCCGCGCGATCTTCGAGGAGGCGGCCGGCATCAGCCGCTACAAGGTCAAGCGCAAGGAGACGGACGTCAAGCTCAGGCGCGTCGAGGTCGACCTCGTGCGCCTCGATGACGTGCTCAAGGAACTCGGCAGCCGCGTGCGCTCGCTCAAGATTCAGGCCGGCAAGGCCGAGCGCTTCGTGGCCGCGCGCGACCTGTGGAAGGGCCAGCGCTCGCGCTATCTGAAGCACCGCCTGCACGAGGGGCGCAGCGCGCTCGCGAGCCTCTCGGAGCAGATCACCGCACTCGAGGCGCGCTGCGAGTCGCTCAAGACCCTGCGCGCCGACGGCGAGTCGGACGTCAGCACCCGCGAGCGCGAGCAGGAGACCATCTCGGCCGAGATCGACCGTCTCTCGGGCGAGATCCGCCGGCTCGTCGGGGAGGATAGCGAGTGCGCGGAACGCCAGCGCCAGCTCGAGTCGCGCGCCGCGGACTTGCGCCGCAATTCCGACGGCGAAGCGCGCCGTGCCGAGGAACTCGCGCGCGTCGTCGAGACGCGCAGCAGGGAGATCGAGGATGTGCGCGCGCGCAAGGCTGCGATCGAGGAACAGCTCTCGCAGTCGCGTAGCACGGCCGACGGCGAGCAGGTGACCCTGCGCGAGGCTCGCAACACCCAGCGCGAGCTGCGCGCGAACTGCGAGCGCCAAAACCAGATCGTGCTCTCGCACCTGAACGAGCGCACCGCCGCGCAGAACCTCGAGCGCACGATCGAGCTCTCGCGCCCGAGCCTCTCGGAGCGGCTGCAGCGTGCCCAGCTGCGCATGGAGGAATCCGGCCGCGAGGTCGAGGTCCTGCAGGGCGATCAGGCGGCAGCCGAAGGGCGCGTAATCGAGGCGCAGAGCGACCTCGGCGTGGCCGAGACGACGCTGCGCGACCTGCAGGTCGGTCAGCAGGCGCTCGAGCGCGAAGAGCAGGACCGCCGTGCCGCGCGCTCGAAGCACGAGGTCGAGCGCGCGCGCCTCACCAGCCGCATCGACACGCTCAAGGACATGGAGCACGAGCGCTCGAGCCTCGAGGCTGGCGCGCGCGCGCTGCTCGAGGGCACGCGCCGCGGCCAAGGACCGTGCGAGCCCGCGCAGCTCAAGGGCCTCGTCGCCGACCACCTGCGCACGTCGACGCGCCTCGCGCGGGCCCTCGACGCCGCGCTCGGACCGGCGGCCCTCGGCCTTGTCACGGAGGATCCCGAGCTCGCCGGCCGTATGCTGCGCTGGCTCTCGGAGCGCAAGTCGGGCCAAGTGCGTGTGTACGTGCCCGGCGGCATCGGTGTGCGCGAGCAGGGCAAGCGCGACGCGGCTCTCGCGCCGTTCCCGCGCCTGCTCGACGAGCTCGAGTGCAGCGGCGGCTTTGAGCCGCTGGCGGCGCTGCTCGTCGGCGACGTGCTGGTGGTCGATGAGCTCGAGCTGGCGATCGCGCTGGTTCGTGAGCACCCGCAGTGGCGCTTCGTCACGCCCGCGGGTGACCTTGTCAGCGCGGCCGGCGTGTTCGGCGGTCACCGCGAGGTGACGCAGGGTGCCGTCGGTCGTCGCGCGACTGCCGCGGAGTTCGCGCGCGAGCTCGAGGGTATCGAGAAGGCGATTCGCGAGGAGACGGCCGAGCTCGAGCGCATCGCGGGCGAGCGCCGCGTGGTGGCCGAGCGCCGCGCGCACGCCCAGTCGGAATGCGACCGCCGTCGCCAGCAGCTGACGGACGCGCGGGCGCAGGCCCAGACGGCCAAGGCGCGCATCGCGGACCTGAGCCGCGTCGCCGGACAGCTCACGCGCGAGCACGAGGCGATTCTCGCCGACCAGCGCCGCCTCGATTCAGAGCTCGCCGGCGCGCAGAAGCGCCATGCGACGGCCCAAGCCAACTTCACGCGCGAGAACGAGAAGCTCGCGGCGCTCGATGCCGAGCGCGTGGCGCTCGAGACCCGCATCGAGACGCTGCAGTCGAGCGCCTCCTCGGCGGAGAGCATCGTGATCCGTCAGAACGCCGAGCTCAGCACGCTGCATGCCCGCGTGCGCGACCTCGATCGTGGTCTGTCTGAGGCGCGTGCGGAGCTCGAGCGCTCGGCACGGCTTTCGCGCGAGCATGCGGAAGCAGCGGAAGCCGCGGTCGCCGAGGCGGCGCGCGTGCGTGTCCGCGGCGACGAGGTGCTCGTCGAGCGCGCGGCTGCCGAGGCACGCTTCAAGGAACTGCGCGAGGCGGAGTTCGCCGGTCGCGAGGCGGTCAGCGTGTTCCGCGCCCGCGTCGACGCGGTCACGCGCGAGCTCGAGAGCCTCGCCGCCGAGCTGTCCGAGCGTCGCATGGACGCGCAGAAGATCGAGCTCGTCGCCGCGGAACTCGTCGTGCGCACGCGCGAGGATCTCGGCGTCACGGAGGCCGAGCTGCTCGAGGGCTTCGAGCCCGAGACCGAGCTCGCGGAGGCCGGCGCCCTCGATGGGCTCGAGCAGGAAGTCGCCGCGCTCAAGCGCGCGCTCGACGCCATTGGACCGGTCAATACCGACGCCGTGGCCGAGCTCTCCGAGTCCCAGGCGCGCTTCGACTTCCTCACGGACCAGCGCAAGGACATCGAGGAATCCCGCAAGGTGCTCGCCGACGCGCTCGCGCACCTGAACTTGGAGAGCCAGCGGCTTTTCGAGCAGACCTTCGAGGAGGTGCGCAAGCACTTCAACGAGCTCTTCCGCATGCTGTTCCAGGGCGGCAAGGCGGACTTGGCCATCGAGCAGGGCGTCGACCCGCTGGAGGCCGGCGTGGAAATCTCCGCGCGCCCGCCGGGCCGCGAGATGCTGCCGATTCGCATGCTCTCGGGCGGCCAGCGCACGATGACCGCGCTGGCGCTGCTGTTCGCCGTGTTCCGTGCCCGCCCAAGCCCGTTCTGCGTGCTCGACGAAGTCGATGCGGCCCTCGACGAGACCAACGTCGGGCGCTTCCTCAGCATGGTCTCGACGTTCCGCTCGCAGTCGCAGTTCGTCGTCGTGACCCATAACAAGGGCACCATGGGCGCCTGCGACCGCCTGTACGGCATCACCATGGAGACCAAGGGCGTCTCCTCGTGGGTGTCCGTGCAGTTCCAAGACGTCGAGAAGTTCGTGCCCGAGATCACGAGCGGCGTGGCCGCGGATCCGACCGAGACCGAGGAGAGCGGACCCGCGGTGGTGCCGCTCGCCGAGGAGGCGCTGACGGAGTACGTGATCCAGCCGGTCGCGGGCCCGTCGGTCGCTGCCGAGCTGCCGGCCGCGCTCGAGCCGGAGCCCGAGGTGGTCAATCCCGTGGCCTAGGTGATCCGGGCGCCCGTGGCGGGGGGTGACCCTCGCCCGGGCCGACTTCGGTCCGCCGACATGGACTCGGCGGGCCACGCGCGCCGATAGAATAGGGCGCTTGCATGGCCTCGCCGCGCCCGTTCTCGAGCCTCGCCGCGCTCGCACTAGTCCTCGCGCCGGCCGCACCCGCGGCTCAGGAGGCTCGCTATCGCTCGTGCGACGAGCTTGAGCGTGCCCTCGACGAAGCCGCCGCGCTCGAGGGCTCCCGGCTGCGCCGGCTCGAGCATGGGGGACTCGTGGCGGCGGGCGTGTGCGCCTTCGAGATCGCGACCCCCGGGCCGATCGAGGCTTCGCAGCGACCGACCCTGCTCGTGCTCGGCGGCTTCGACGGCGTCTCGCTCGCTGGCGCGGAGGCCGCCGTGGCCTGCGCGCGCGCGCTCGGTGGGCCAGCGAGCCCGCTCGGGCCTGGGGTGAGCGTGGTGGTCGTGCCCTGCACCGCACGCGCCGCGCTCGCGCGCTATCTGGCCGACCAGCGCGGCGACGGCGGTGACGACACGCCGATCGATCTCGACCGCGACGGCAGCCTCGACGAAGACGGTCCCGAGGACCTCGACGGCGACGGTCTGGTGCTGTCGATGCTGGTCGAGGATCCCGCCGGCGCGTGGGTGCTCTCCGACGACGACCGCTTCCTCGTGCCCGCAGGGCCGCTCGACGCGCCGCGGCTCTCGTTGCGTCCGGAGGGGCGCGACGACGACGGCGACGGGCGCTTCAACGAGGATGGTCCCGGCGGGGTGGCGCTCGAGCGCAGCTTCCCGCTGGAGCGACCGGCGGCGGACCCGAGCACGGGAGCGCTGCCGCTTTCGCAGCCGGCCGCGCGCGCACTGGCGGATCTCGTGCTCGAGCGACGCGTGTTCGCGGTGCTCTCTTTGCAGGGCGCGCACGGTCAGCTGGCCAGCCCCGGGGGCACGGCTTCGATCGAGAGCTGGGCGGCACCTGACCGGGCGCTGTACGAGCTGTGTGCGCGCGACTTCCGTGTGGCCACGTCGCGCGTTCAGGAGCAGCCGTTGTCGCGGCGCGCGGCGCGTCTGCGCGACGAGGGCGGCAGCGCGCAAGACTGGTTCGCGGTGGTCGGTGGCGCGCTCTCGCTCGAGCTCGCACCATGGGGGCCACGGGTGGCGCTCGCCGCGCGCGGTGCGGCGCTCGACGCGCGCTTCGTGCGCGAGACTGGCCCGGGGCTGCGGACTCCGCTCGAGCGCGACCTGCGCTGGCGTCCATACCTCGACGACGTCACGGGTGGCTCAGCGTTCGTACCTTGGACCCCGCACCTGCTGGGCGGGACGCGCGTGCGGATCGGGGGCTGGAAGCCGTGGACGATCGAGAACCCGCCGCCTGCGGACCTGCCGCGCGCGCTCGCGGGGATCGAGCGCTTCGCGCTCTCGCTCGCGCAAGGTGCGCCGCGACTCGAGCTCGAGGTTCGGGCGGAGCGCGACGGTCGGATCGCGACGCTCCGTGCGCGCGTGCGCAACGTGGGGCGCCTGCCGACTTCGCTGGCGGCGCGTTCCGCCGTGCGCTCGACGGTCGGCGTCACGCTCGAATTCGCGCTCGAGGAGGGACTCGAGCTGCTCGCCGGACGCGAGCTCGACACGCTCGGTACGCTTGCGGGCGGCGAGAGTTCCGCGGAGCGCGAGTGGATCGTGCTCGCGCCCGAGGGCTCGGCGCTCGCGCTGCGCGCGACGGCCCCGTGGTGCAACCCCGTGCGCGTCGAGGTGCGACCGTGAGCCTGCTGCTCGCCGCGCTCCTCGCGCTGGCGCAGGATCCCGCGCCAGCTCCGCTGCCCGAGGAGGTGCCTGCGGTCGTGCCCGAGTTCGAAGGCTACTGCACGCCCCGTCGGCTCGCGCTCATGCTCGAGGAACTCTCGACCAAGCATCCCGATCTAGTGCGGGTCGAGTCGCTCGGTCGCAGCGCGTCCGGGCTCGATCTTCCGGTGGTCACCTTGGCGCGGCTCGAGGGTGATTCCCCGCGCTCACGGCCGGCCATGCTGCTCGTCGCGACGATCGGGCCTGAGGATCTCTTCGGCACCGAGCTCGCGCTCGCGCTGGTGCGCCAGATCGTGTCCGACGCGCGACGCGAGGGAGCGGTGCGCGAGTTGCTCGGGCGGGTCGTCGTGCACGTGGTGCCGTGCCTGAACCCGGACCTGCGCTCGCAGGCGATCGCTGCGCTCGACTCTGGCTCGCTGGTGCTTGCGCCGCGGCAAGTCGAGCTCGACTGCAACTTCCCGACGGGCTGGGATCCGCTCGCGGAAGCGGGAGCGGGCCCGTATCCGCTGTCCGAGCCCGAGTCGCGTGCGCTGGCGGAGTATCTGGTCGCGCGTCCCAACCTCTCGGCCTGTCTGCGACTGGTGCTGCCGGTCCCCGAGCAGGCTGTGGCGCACTCGTGGCCCGATGCGGACCTGCGGGTGCAGGGCGAGCTGTGCGACGCGCTCGATGCGGGCGGTCTCGAGCGGATCGAGCGCGCGCCGGGCTCCTTCCTCCGGTTCGCTTACGGCGAGCGCGGCGCGTTCGTGGCGGCGCTGCAGTTTCCGTTCGAGCGCGGCAGCCCGCTCTCCCTGCCGCGCGTGTCGGAGATCCCGCGCCTTGCGCGTGGCGCGGTCGCGGGCGTCCTGCACGTGGCGCGCGCCCTGCCGCAGGTCGAGCTCTCCGCTCCGGCTGTGGCTACTCTGGCGCCTTCCCAGTGGAGCGTCGACCTCGAACTCCACAATCGTGGCACCTTGCCGAGCGCGAGCGCCCGCGCACGGGAGATCGGTGTCGTCGGTGCACCGGAACTCGAAATCTCGGGAGCGCGGCTCGTGGCGGCTGCCGCGCTGGCCGCAGGCGACGCGCGCTCGCTCCCGGTGCGCGGAGCCCGCGTAGTGCTCGCAGACCTCGGTGGCAGTGAGAGATTGAACCTGCGGTTGTTCCTGTCTGCCGATGCGGGCAGCGACGTGCGCATCGAGGTGCGGGCCCCGCGTGCGGGAAGCGCGCGCGTGGACGCACGCCTCGAGTGAACTCCCTCGCAGCTTGGCTCAGCGTCGCGGCGCGAGGCGCTTCTCGAGCTCGGGCAGGGCTGCGAGAACGATGCGCGCGGTGATGGCGAGGCTCTGCTCGCTGCACTTGTCGAGCGTGTCCTCGTGCGTGTGCCACCACGAGTTCTCGGGGCCGTAGCTGAAGTCGATCAGGTCGAGCGCCGGGATGCCGACCTCGAGAAACGAGAGGTGATCGTCGGCGATGGCGTCGCGCGGACCGTCGACGTGCGCGGCGAGTCCCTCGCGGCGCGCTGCGGCGAAGACGAGCTCGGACAGCCAGGCAGTCGAGTACGGGTCGCGGTGGAAGCGCAGGTCGCGATCGCCGCACATGTCGAGCACGATGACCGCCTTGGCGCGCTCGCGCTCGTCGCGGACCTTGAGCTGCAGGGCGTGATGCTTGCTCCCGTAGCGATTGTCGGGATCGATCCACTGCGGGCGTACGGCTTCCTCGCCGTCGACGAACAGGAACCGCAGCGCGATGGTGCGAGGGCCGGCGGCGGCGAGCCCGCGGGCGAGCTCGAGCAGCGTCGCCGTGCTCGAGCCTGCGTCGTTGGCGCCGACGAACGGGATGTCCATGCGCTTGGTATCGAAGTGCGACACGAAGATCAGCAGCGGAGCTTGCTTGTCGTCGCTCTGGGCGTGAAGGTCCGCGTAGACGTTGGCAAAGTCCACATCACCACGCGGGGTCGGTGCGCGGAACGGCTCGCGACGCGGCTCGAGGCCGGCCTTCTTCAGTTCGTCCTCGAGCCACGCGCGCGTGGCGTCGAGAGCAGCGCTGCCCGCCGGTCGCGGACCGAAGCTCAGCTGCCGCTCGAGATCGCGCCAGGCGCGGGCGGAGTCGAAGGTGACCGTGGCGGAGGCCGCCTGCTCCGTGGGAGCCAAGGTGGGGGCGGGCGCCGGCGTGTCCATCGGATCGGGGCACGATGCGAGGCACGCCGCAAGGAGCGGGGCGAGCAAGAACGGAGCGAGGCCGCTGCGGCGAGGCGACATGGGAGAGGCAGGGTAGCCCGCGGCGGCCCGGCGCTCCATGGGGGCCAGTGTGGAACATATTTCCCCGGGTTCGCGACGCAAGACGGCACGCTTCGGCGCCCGAAGAAGCAGGCGTAAGTCCCGCAGCGCCGACCCCGCGCGCGGGCACACCGCCCCATGCACGAGCCCCGACCCTCCCTGATGGACCTCGCCCTGCGCGCGCAGGACGCCGAGCAGCGCCGCAAGCTCAACTATGACGGCAGCTTCGCGGACTACCTCACCCTGCTCGAGCAGCGACCCGCGCTGGCGCGCAACGCCTTCCAGCGCATGATCGACATGCTGGAGCACTTTGGCAGCGAGCCGTCGCGCGAGCGCGGCGCGCGCCGCCGCTGGAAGCTGTTCGACGACCCGCTCGGCAGCGGTCGCGATGCCGTGTACGGACTCGACGCGCGCATCGACGAGCTCGTCGCCACGCTGCGCGCTGCGGCACGCGGCCTCGGCCCCGAGCGCCGCGTGATCCTCCTGCACGGCCCGGTCGGCTCGGCGAAGAGCACGATCGTGCGCCTCCTGAAGCGCGGCCTCGAGCACCACTCGCGCACGGACGACGGCGCTCTCTACACGTTCGAATGGGAGATCGACGGCACTCGCGTTCCTTCAGCGATGCGCCAGGAGCCGCTGTTGCTCTTGCCGCGCGAGGCGCGCGCGGAAGTCGAGCGGCGCCTCAATCGCGGACTCGGACGAGACTGGACGCTGCGCATCGAAGGCGAGCTCGACCCCGTCTCGCGCTATTGGATGGGGGAGCTGATGCGCCGTCACTGTGGCGACTGGTCGCGCGTGATCGAGCACGTGCGCGTGCGGCGGATCGTGCTGTCCGAGGAGGAGCGCGTCGGGATCGGCACGTTCCAGCCCAAGGACGAGAAAAATCAGGACTCGACCGAGCTCACGGGCGACGTCAACTACCGTCAGCTCGCGGAGTACGGCAGCGACTCCGACCCGCGCGCCTTCAGCTTCGACGGGGAATTCAACGTCGCGAATCGCGGGCTGCTCGAGTTCATCGAGGTGCTCAAGCTCGACGTGGCGTTCCTGTATGACCTGCTCGGAGCCTCGCAGGAACATGCCATCAAGCCGCGCAAGTTCGCACAGACCTCGATCGACGAAGTGATCCTCGGACACACCAACGAGCCCGAGTACCGCAAGCTCGCTTCCAACGAGCTGATGGAGGCGTTCCGCGATCGCACGATCAAGATCGACATTCCGTACAACCTCTCGGTCAGGGACGAGGCGCGCATCTACGAGCGTACGTTCCATGCCTCGCGCCTCAACGGACGCACGCTCGCGCCGCACGCGCTCGAGATGGCGTCACTGTGGGCCGTGCTCACGCGGCTCGAGGAGCCGCGACAGGGCAGCCTGAGCCTCGTCCGCAAGGCGCGGCTGTACGACGGCGAGAGCGTGCCCGGTCACGGTCCCGAGATGGTCGCAGAGCTGCGTCGGCTGGCCCCGCGCGAGGGACTCGGTGGCGTCTCGCCGCGCTACGTGCAGGACCGCATCGCGGCCGCGCTCGTCGGGGAGCGTACGACCGTCACGGCGCTCGATATTCTCGCCAGCCTCGAGATCGGACTGTCGCACTCGAGCCTCGTCTCGAACGAGGAAACGCGTCGTCGCTACGCGCAGCTCGTCGGGCTCGTCCGCGAAGAGCACGAGCAGCTCGCGTGCGAGGAAGTTCAGAAGGCGCTTGCTGCGGACGGCGAGGCGCTCGACCGGCTGTGCGCCAAGTACGTGGAGAACGTCCGGGCCCACGCCACTCGCGAGAAGGTGCCCGACGCGCTCGGACGGCCACTGGCCCCCGACGAGCGCCTGATGCGCTCGATCGAGGAAAAGCTCGAGATCGCCGAGTCGCGGCGCGATGACTTCCGCATCGAGCTGCTCAACTTCGTCTCGCAGCTGCAGCGCGATGGCCGAATCTTCGAGTGGCGCTCGAACCGCAGGCTGCTGCGCGCGCTGGAGCAGAAGTCCTTCGAGGATGCGCGCGACTCGTTCCAGCTCGTCACCGGTGCGGCGGACGTGGTCGATCCCGATGCGCGCGAGAAGCTCGCGCGCATCCGTACGCGCCTGATGCGGCAGTTCGGCTACGACGAGCTCGCTGCGGACGAGCTGCTCGCCCTCGTTTCGAGCATGCTTGCGCGCAACGCGCCGCGAACCCGCGGGCTGGAGGCCGCCTAGGCCATGGATCGCATCGAGGCCGACCGTGCTCGCTTCCGCGAGATCGTTCGCGGGCGCATCCGCACCGACCTCGGGCGCTACCTTTCAACCACGGAACTGTTGGCGCGCGTCGGAGATCAGGCCGTCAGCGTGCCGATCCCGCAGGTGGAGTTGCCGCGCTTCGAGTTCGCTCCTTCTGGGGAGGAAGGTCCGGGGCAGGGCGGTGGAACCCGCAACGAGAGCTCGTCGCCCCGCAGGGACGGCAAGGCCGGAGAAGGTGCTCCGGGCGACGTGCTCGGGCAGCATGCGCTCGAGGTCGAGGTCGAGCTCGACGAGCTGGCGGACATGCTCGGCCGGGAGCTCGGATTGCCGCACATCCAGCCGCGCGGGCGTCGGGATGTCTGGGGCGAGGGTGCCCGCTACTGCGGTCTTCGCTCGCGCGGTCCGGCCTCGCTGCGCCATGCGCGCCGAACGTTCTCGGCTGCTCTGCGGCGGACCGTCGCCTCGGGAACATGGGACCCTGCGCAGCCGCGCGTCGTGCCCGAGAAGGATGACCTGCGCTTCCGTGCTGATCGTCCGGCCCCGCGCCCCCAGAGTTCGGCGGTCGTGTTCCACATGATGGATGTCTCGGGTTCGATGGGGCGCGAGCAGAAGGAGATCGTGCGCCTGGAGGCATTTTGGATCGACACTTGGCTGCGCAGCCAGTACCGGAACCTCGAGGTCGTGTACATCGTCCACGATGCCGCCGCGAAGCTCGTCGATCACGACACCTTCTTCCACCTGCGCGAGTCCGGTGGTACACGCATCAGCTCCGCCTACGAGCTGTGCCTGCAGCTGATCCGCGAGCGCTACCCGCAGGAGCAGTGGAACGTGTATCCGTTCCACTACTCCGACGGCGACAACTGGTCGGCTCGCGACACCGAGCGCTGTGTGGAGCTGTTGGGTTCCGAGCTGCTCCCACGCGTCAACCAGTTCTGCTATGGGCAGGTCCGCAGCGCCTACGGCTCAGGCCAGTTCAAGAAGGACCTCGACTTCGCGTTCGGAACGGATCCGCGGCTTGTAACGACCAACGTCGCCGAGCGCAGCGAGGTGCTGTCTGCGATACGAGCCTTCCTCGGAAGTGGCCGCTGATGGGTGCGAGGCCGCAGCTCGCGCAGGCGCTCCCTCCGCATCTTTCGCGGTGGGCACGACACATCGAGGAGGCTGCGCGTAGCCACGGTCTGGACTTCTTTCCGCTCGAGTTTCACCTCGTCGAGGCGTGCGACGTGAATGCGCTCGCCGCACTCGGTGGATTCCCCGTGCGCTATCCGTCGTGGCGCTTCGGCATGGAATACGAGCGCATCGAGAAGGCGCACGGCTGGGGCCTGAGCCGCATCTACGAGCTCGTGATCAACACCGATCCCGTGATCGCGTGGCTCGTGCGTTCCAACGCCGAGAGCGAGCAGAAGCTCGTCATGGCCCATGTCTGCGGCCACGCCGACTTCTTCCGCCACAACACGTGGTTCGCCGATACCGACCGACGCATGCTGGGCACGATGGCCCGGCACGCGGAACGGATTCGCGAGCATGCGGAGCGGGAGGGGCTGGAGCGCGTCGAGACGCTGCTTGACACCGCGTTATGCCTCGACACGCTGCTCGATCCGCACCATGCGCAGAAGCAGCGCTGGAGCCGCGCCAGCGCCGGAGGTCGTGCCGCGCTGCCGACGACCGACGTGCTGGCCTTCCTTGCTGAGCAGGCGCCGCTCTCGGACTGGGAGCGCGACGTGCTGGGTATCGTGCTCGCCGAGGCGCGTTACTTCCTGCCACAGCGGCTCACGCGCATCGTCAACGAGGGCTGGGCATGCTACTGGCACAGCCGCATCCTCACGGGGGGCGTGCTCGACGCATCCGAGATCGTCGACTTCGCGGATTGTCACAGTGGCGCGACCGCTCAGGCTCCCGGTCGCATCAACCCGTACAAGCTTGGGCTCGAGCTGTGGCGCCATGCCGAGCGCCGCGGCGAGGATCTCTTCCGCCTGCGTCGGCTGCATCACGACGCGTCGTTCGTGGATGAGCTCGTCGATGAGGAATTCGTCGCCTTCACCGGCCTTGCGCTTCCCGCGCGCGGACGGCGTGGTCAGACTTCCTCTGCGCTGGAGCGGGACCCTCGCGCTCTCAAGGAGCGCTTGCTCGGGGAACTTGCGGGGGCGGGCGTGCCGCGCATCGAGCTGATCGAAGCCGATCGGAGTCGGTCGCTGCGTCTGGTTCATCGACACGACGGCCGTGATCTTCAGCTCGCTCGCGCGGGGGACACGCTGGCGCGGATCGAATCCCTCTGGCGCGCTCCGGTGGTGCTCGACACGTTCGAGAAGGGTGTGCCACGCCGCCTGTCCTGCCGCTCGGGAGCTGTGGAGTCGCTTGACCTGCCCACGATGGCTTCTGACGATCTGGCTGGCTGACGCGCGCGGACTCCATCGGATCGTGCGTCCTCGGCCTTCCTATGGGCTTGCTGTCGTCTCGTCGACGCAGCACTGCGCGTCGTCCAAAGGTACCGCTGGGGGCGTGCATGAGAGCGCTCAAACGCACCTTTCGGCCCACGCGGGCCGCTCTCGTCCCGTGACGATTTCTTCCTGCATGAACACCCTCGACACCGTGCGCGATCGCGCTGCTTTTCCCGCCTCGCTGAAGCCTGCTCTCGCGCAGCGCCTCGAGGCGCGCCGGGACTCGGCCTGCGGGCTCTGGTCCGACCTGACGATCGCCTACGCGGACCCCGCATGGCAGCGCTGCGCGCGCTCCCACGTCGCGGCGGGTGGATTTTTCCCGCTGGTGTGAGGGAGCGAACCTCCTCGACGGCGTCGCCACTCCGCTGCGGCAGCACGACCGCCAGCATCTCGCGGGCGCTCTCGTGGACCGCTCCTCGTGGACCGCTCCTCGTGGACCGCTCCTCGTGGACCGCGAGTACGAGTGTTCGAACTCGCGCGTGTTCCGGTTGTTCGAGCTGGATGTGCGTCCCGTGGGGCAGTGCGCCGGACCGCTCGTGCTGCACACGCGGCTCCAGTAGCGTCCCCACGAGCGTGGGCTCGGGTGCGAGCCGATCGACGCGACGGCATGGCAGGACGAGCATGGCTGGATCCAAGTGTGCGTCCATGGTCGCCGCATGCGTCGCGCGGGCTTGGATGAGGCTTGGGACAAGGCTTTCCAGCGGGTCGAACACGTGCCCGACAAAGCCACGGGCAGCCTGTGCCCGCCGCGCATCGCCGCGCGCGGCGATCCGGCCGCCGTGGGCTTCGCGTCCAGCGGGCTCGGTCGGCGGGACTCCGGACAGGCACCGGCAGTGCCCCGTCGCCGCCGAGGAAGCTCCCGATGCGCCCCGAAATCTCGGCACGAGCTCCGGGGCTCGGTCACGTCCCCGTGGCAATCGGGACCGCGGAGGCGGAGACTGGGAGGTGCTCCATGAGACCCGGTCGCATCGCGCTCGTGCTCGGCCTGCTGTTCGTCGCCACCTTCGGGTTGCGGCTCTGGGGCATCGGGTTCGGGGTCCCGGTGTGGGAGGAACCGGATCCGGATATCCCCGGACATGTCGACCTCGTGCGCGAGGGCTGGACGATCGCAGCGGTCGAGGAGCCCGACGAGCAGTATCCGCACCTCGTTGCGGACCTCGCGCGCCTTCTGCCAGGGCGGTTTCCAGTCGCAGGACCGGACGCGCCCCGCGACCTGCAGGGCCACCTCGAAGCCGCGGCGCGGACGCACGTGCAGGTGCGCGTCCTCGTCGCGTTGTTCGCGTCGCTCGCCGTGCCGCTCACGTTCCTGCTGGCACGGCGCTTCCTGCGCGACGGCTGGGCCCTCTTCGCGGCGGCGCTCGTCGCGACGAGCCTCTTGCACCAGAGCTTCGCGCAGCAGGCGCGGCCGCATGCGCTCGCGGCGACGATGATGCTCTTGGCCGTGCTGGCGCAGCTGCGGCTCCTGCGCGATGGCTCGTGGCGCGCGTGCGCGCTGGCGGGCGTCGCCACGGGACTCGCGCTCGGAGCGCTGCACTACGGGATCGCGGTGCTGCTGTCCGGGCTCGCGGCCCACGCGCTGCGGGGCGCGGGAGCGCGCTTTCTCGATCGGCGCCTGCTGCTCGCTGTGGCGCTGTCGCTCGTGGCCCTGCCGCTCTTCTATCCGTTCCTGTTCGAGCACGTCGGACAGGCGCGCGAGGTCGAGGGCGGCTCCGTGCGCCTCGCCGAGCATGCGGTCGATCTCTCGCAGTTCTACGGGCGTGGCTTTCCTGTCATCGCGCAGTCCCTGTGGTACTACGAGCCGCTTCTGTGCGCGTTGCTCGCGCTGGCGGTCGCCGCGCTGCTCTTCCTGCGCGAGCGCGTCGACGGGAAGGCGCTCGCCGTGGTGCTCGCCTTCGCGTTGCCCTATCTGCTCGCGATCGGGCTCTTCGAGCGCACCTACGAGCGCTTCGTGCTGCCGCTGCTGCCGTATCTGGCGCTGCTCGCGGCGTGGGGAGCGCAGCGTTGGGCAGAGCGTCTCGGCGCGCGCGCGCTCGCGGTCGGCTGCGCACTCGGACTGGCCCTGCCTGCATGCGCGTGCGCCAAGCTGGCGTGGCTGCGCAGCGGGACGGACACCTTGACCGAAGCCGCGCGCTGGCTCGAAGCGCGTGGAGACGGCGAGACCATGTACGTGTCCGCGGCCCCACCGGCCCTCGATCTGCCGCTGCTGCGTCGGCCCGAGGGGCTGCTCTTCTACGGCAAGATGCCCAAGCTCCCGCTGAGCCCGTGGACGGCCTGGCAGGCGCGCATGGAGCCCGGCTCGCTCGACGAGCCCTACTACGACCTGCGCTGGCTCGTGGCGCCGCGCGGCGCGGCAGCCGCGGACTTGCCGACGTACTTCGAGTCGCTCGGGCCAGCGCTGTTCTTGATCGAGGTCTACGAGCAGCGCACGAACCATCCGCTGCAAGTGCGCGTGCGCGAGGCGCTCGCCGCAAGCGGGGAACGACTCGCGCGCTTCTCGCCCGACGGCGAGCCCGCAGCGAGCGAGCTCGAGCTCTTCTTCCAGCTCTCCGACCACTTCAACGATGACGAACTCGTGAGCTGGCCGCACTTCACGCTGCGGCTCCTGCGGGCGCGGGCGATCGGGCCTGTGCTCGAGGTTTGGCGCGTGCCGAGCGGCAAGTGACCGGGCGTCGGGCCGCAGCGGCAAGGAATGTGCATTCAGGCGCCGCGGCGCTGGAAGGAATTTCGAGTCCGCCGCCGGGGGGAGAGCGCCTAAGGTCGGTCGCGCGGCCGCGTCGAAGCAAGCACTCGGTCGTGCGCACCGAGCGCGGGGTGTCCTTATACTCCGCGTGCCCGAGGCCCGGCCCAGCCCTGATGTCGTCCCCCCGAGCCCTCCGCAGCCCCTGCCCGCTGTCCGCATCCGTGCCGCGAGCGCGGAGGAGTAGCGCATGAAGCCGCGCCACATCCCCGCGCCGGTGCGCTCGATCTCAATCCTGATGCCGACGTGGAACGGCGAGGAGTTCCTCGAGCGCGTGCTCGAGCGACTCGCCACGCAGCGCTGTCCCATGCCTTGGGACATGCTGGTGATCGACTCGGGCTCTACCGATCGCACGCTCGCGATCCTCGAGAGCTGGCGCGCGCGCCTCGGCGTTCCCTTGCGGGTGGAGCACGTCCACAGCAGCGCCTTCGACCATGGCGACACGCGCAACCTGCTCGCGGCGGAGTCGCGCGGAGACCTGCTGGTGTACCTGACGCAGGACGCGATTCCGTCGGGGCCGGAGTGGCTCGCGAAGCTGGCGGGAAACTTCGAGGATCCGCTCGTCGCAGCGGCCTATTGCCGCAACGTGGCGCGACCGGATGCACAGGTCCTCACGCGCGTCTTCAGCGAGACGGATCCCGGCTATGTCCCGGGGCGGCGCGAGGTCCGCCTGCCCGAGCCCGAGGTGTACTCGGCGATGAATGCTCACGAGCGTCGCCTGCTCTACAACTTCAACGACGTCGCCTCCGCGATCCGACGTGAGCTATGGGAGCGGCATCCGATGCCGCGCACCGAGTTCGGCGAAGACCTGCTGATGGCGCGGGCGCTGATCGAGGCCGGGTACACCGTGGTGTACGACGATGTCGCGACCGTCGAGCACAGCCACGACTACGGTCCCGACGAGATGCGCCGGCGCGCGGAGATCGACGGAAAGTTCAATGCGGAGTGGCTCGATCGCACGTGCGTGGCGACGCGTGCGGAGGCGGAAGAGCTCGTGCGGCGCCAGCTCGTCCGCGATCGTGAGGCCCTCGAAGCCGAGGGTATCTCGGGGAACCACCTCGACGCTCAGCTCGTGCGCGCGGAGCGCCTGCGTCGCGCCGCCTTCGTCGGACTGCACGAGGGCGGCAAGTCGCAGCGGCGCTTCCCGGCGACGCGCTTCGTGCGGCGCACTCGCAAGCGCATCCTGTATGTCGTGCACGGCTTCCCGCCGGACACGTGGGCGGGCACCGAGGTCTACACGCTCGGACTCGCGCGGGAGATGCAGCGCCGCGGGCATGACGTCGCGGTGCTCGCACGCGTGCCCGCAGACGCGAGCGACAAGCCGGACTTCTCGATCGAGGCGAGCGAGTTTCAGGGCGTGCGTGTCTTCCGCATGACGAATCGGATCGCGCACCAGCGCATTCGCGACAGCTACCTTCAGCCGCAAGCGGAAGAAGCGTTCCGCCGGCTGTTGCTCGAGATCACCCCAGACGTGGTGCACTTCCAGCACTTGATTCACATGTCGGCGGGCCTGCCGCGAGTCTGTCGCCAGCTCGGCATCCCCACGGTCGTGACCGTGAACGACTTCTGGGCGCTGTGCGCGCGCGTGCAGCTCATCCGCCCCGACGGCGTGCGCTGCGCGAAGAACCAGGGACTCGGCTGCTTGCCCTGCATCAAGGGGCAGGACCTTGCGCTCGTCGAGAGCGCGCGAGAGACGCTGCCGGCGCTGGCCTCGCTGGTGGCGGCGCTCGGCGCGGCGCAGCTTCCGGAAGCGTGGCAGCTCTCGCAGTACGCGAGCGAGTTCCAGGATGTCGCGGAGCGCCACGATGTGGTCGCAGGCGGCTACGCGTCGTGCGACCTCGTGATCGCGCCGAGCCGATTCTTGCGCGAGCGACTGCTCGAGTCCGGCAAGTTCGACCGTCATCGCACGCTCTACTCCGACTACGGCACGCTGACGGATCACCTGCGTCCCCTGCGACGTGAGCCCCGAGAAGGGCGCGCCCTGCGCATCGGCTTCGTGGGTTCGCTCGTCTGGTACAAGGGAGTCGACGTCGCGCTCAAGGCGTTGGCGCGTCTCCATGGTCGTCCGGTCGAACTGCACGTGTTCGGAGACTTCCGGCCGGAGCAGGATCCGCACCATGCGGAGCTTGCGCGGCTTGCGCTCGACTGCGGTGACATGGTTCGGTTCCATGGCGCGTTCGACAATCGCGAGATCGCGTCCGTGCACGAACGGATCGATGCCCTGCTGGTGCCCTCGGTGTGGTTCGAGAACTCTCCGATCACGATTCACGAGGCTTTCCTGCTCGGCACACCGGTGATCGCGAGCGACATCGGTGGCATGGCCGAGCTCGTCCGCGACGGAGTCGATGGGCTGCATTTCCGCGTCGGTGACGCGGAGAGCCTCGCGCGGGCGATCGCTGGCTTGCTCGACGAACCAGGCCTGCTCGCGCGTCTCTCGCGAGGACGCGCCGTCAAGACCATGGCCGAGGACGCGCGCGAGATGGAGGCGCGCTACCGCGCCCTGTGCTGCATCGCTCGCGAGCGCGTCGCGCCCAAGCTGCTCGAGCACGCTGGCGTCGACACCGTGGCGCGGGAGGGCAGCGTCGACGGGCAGCGGCGTCACTTCGTGCTGCTGCGGCCCGGGAGCGATTCGGCCGTCGAGTACGAGCTCTCGGCCGCGGGGGATGGCCCGGTCGAGATCGAGATCGAGCTGGTGACCTTGAAGGGCGAGCTCGAGGCGCGCTTTGGCGGCAACGTATCGCTCGATGGCTTGCCACTGGGCAAGATCGAGTTGTTCGAGGGGGCGGACTTGGAGCGCAGCGTGGTGCTGCGTTGGTCGCTCGATCTCGAGCGCCCGGCAGGGCGACTGCGCATCGACAATCGCAGCGCGAGCGCGCATTCGTACTTGCGCATCGCGCGCGTGACGGTGCTGGAGCGCGATGCAGCGCAGGCGGTGGCAGTTCCCGCCGCGTCGGAAAAGGTCGCGCCGTGAGCGCATCCCGACACTCGATCTCGGACCTGTACGTTGTGCCCGGCGCGCCGGTGCCGACGGAGTCCTTGCCCAAGGTGGCCGTGGTGATCCTCAACTACAACGGTCGCCACCACCTCGAGCGCTGCTTCGACAGCCTCGCCGCGCTCGACTATCCGCGCGAGCGTCTCGACGTGATCCTCGTCGACAATGGCTCGGAAGACGGCAGCGTCGAGGACATGCGCTCCCGCTGGCCTTGGGTCCGCCTGATCTTGAATCCGCGCAACTACGGCTTCGCGGCGGCGTGCAATCAGGGTGCAGCGAATCGGCGTGATGCGTCGATCGTGGCCTTCCTGAACAACGACATGCGCGTGGACCCGGCGTGGCTGCGCGAGCTCGTGTCGCCGATCGTGCGTGGCGAGGCCGCTGCGACGACTTCGAAGATGCTGAGCTGGGACGGCTCGCGCATCGACTCCGCCGGTGGGGGTATGAACTTCCACGGCTTCGGCATCCAGTACGGCTATGGGGATGCCCCCGGAGCGGACCACGAAGTCGCGCGACGCACGCTGTTCGCGTGTGGGGGAGCGATGGCGATCGACGCGCGCGTGTTCGACGCCCTCGGGGGCTTCGATCGCGACTATTTCGCCTACTACGAGGACGTGGATCTCGGCTGGCGCACGTGGCTCGCCGGCCACGAGGTTCGCTACGTGCCGACGTCCGTGTGCTGGCACCATCACAGCAGCACCTCGAAGCGCTTCCCGCCCGAGACGGTGCGCCTGATCCAGATTCGCAATCCTTTGCTCACCTGTCTCAAGAACTACGACGAAGCGAACCTGCGCTCCGTGTTCCCGGTGGCGCTCGCGGTCTCGGTGCGGCGCATGCTGCTGGTGGCGCGCATTCCAGACCAGCATCCGTACTTCATCTATGGCGCCAAGCCCATGGATCTCGCTGTTCCGTGCGGCGCCGTCGAGCCCAATCCGGACATCTCCCGGGAAGCCGTCGCCGACCTGATTGGCATCAACGAGGTGCTCGCGCGCTGGCCGCACTGGATGCAGCGCCGCCGCGAGGTGCAGGCGCTGCGCAAGCGTCCCGATGAGCAGGTCTTCGCCCTGTTCCTTAAGCCGCTGTGGCATGTCGAGTCCGATCCGGTGTCCACCGCGATGATCGACGGCTTGGCCTCGTTCTATGGTCTCGACGGCATGTTCGACGGTCTCGACCTGCTCGAGCGCCGTCCCCAGTGCTGAACGCTATCTTCAGGAAACACCCATGAAGCTCTCGGTCGTCATGCCGGTCTACAACGAGGAGCGCACGGTCGAGGAGATCGTGCGTCGGGTGCAGGCGACTCCGTACGACAAGGAGATCATCCTCGTCAACGACTGCTCGAAGGATGGCACGGCCGCGATCCTTGAGCGCATGGCGAAGGAGCAGGCGAACGTGCGCGTGTTCCACCATCCGCACAACCTCGGCAAGGGTGGTGCGCTCGCCACGGGCTTCTCCAAGGTCACGGGCGACGTGGTGCTGATCCAGGACGCTGACCTCGAATACGACCCGACCGACTATCCGATGCTCCTGCGCCCGATCCTCGAGGGTAATGCCGATGTGGTGTTCGGCAGCCGCTTCCTCGGCGGAGCCTACGCGCGCGTGCACCTCTTCTATCACTACGTGGGCAACCGCATGCTCACGCTCGCGTCGAACTGCTTCACCAACCTGAACCTCACGGACATGGAGACCTGCTACAAGGTCTTCCGGCGCGAGGTCGCGGATCGGCTCGACATCCGTTCGCGCACCTTCGCCGTGGAGCCCGAGATCACGGCCAAGGTGGCCAAGCTGCGCGTGCGTGTCTACGAAGTTCCGATCAGCTACGCGGGCCGCGACTACTCCGAGGGCAAGAAGATCGGCCTGAAGGACGCCTTCATCGCGCTGTGGGCGATCATGCGCTGGTCGCTGTTCTCCAGCGTGAAGCCCTTGCGCGAGAAGCGCGGGCACTAGGTTTCGTCGCGCCGAGCGTGGCGGACGGCAGCCGCGCTCACTAGGCTCTCGCATCGCGATGGGTGTCGTCGAGTGCATGTTCCTGGGCTGGGAAAGGCCGTTTCTCCGTTCAGCGGTTCAGACTTGGATCGAACGAGTCAAGGCCCATTCGACGGCGCCCGGACAGTGCCTGATCGTCCTGCCGGGACGTCGTGCCGCGCGCCGCGTCGAGGATCTGATCGCGCAGCTCGCGCCCTCGCATTGGGACCCGCCGCGGGTTGTCTCGGAGGGCGAGCTCGCGCAGGCGCTCCGTCAGCGTCGCGCGCTGCTTGCGACGGACTGGCAGTGCGCGCTCGCGTGGCGCGAGGCGCTCGACGCCTCCGGAGAGGCCGTGCGCGGCAAGCTGTGGGGCGGCGGGGAGCGCATGGACCTTGCCGGACTCGCGCGCCTGTGCGCGAAGGCCTATGGCGAGCTGGCGGCGGAGGATGTCTCCCCAGCGGAGGTCGCTCGGCTCGCCTCGTCGTCCTCGAGGCTCGGGAGCTCGGACTTGTGGAGCGCCTACGCCGAAGTCGAGCGTCGCTATCGAGAGGCGCTCGCCGCGCGTGGTGTCGTGGACCCGGCCTCCGCTGCCCAAGATGCTCTGCACGCCGAGTTCGATCCCAAGTGGCACGCGAACCTGTTCGCGGTGGTGGATCCCCCGCGAGCGCTGCGGCGCGTGCTCGAGCGAGTCGCGCGCGTCGATGCCTTCGTCCTCGCTCCGCAGTCCGAGGCCGCGCACTTCGACGCCATGGGATTCCTCGATGTCGCCCATTGGAGCGAGCGCGATCCGGGCCTCGTGACCGAGCGCTGGCGCTGCGTGGAGTCTCCCGACGAGGAGGCTGCTCACGCGGTAAGGCACTTGAGCAGCGGCGAGACGCTGCTCGCGCCCGAGGAGGTCGCGATCGGTCTGGCCGACCTGAGTGTCCGTCCCTTCCTCGAGCGCAGGCTTGTCGAGCTGGGGTGCGAGCCGCGGTGGGCGGGCGGACGCTCGCTCTCGGAGACACCGCTGGCGCGACTCGTGCTGGCCGCCGTGCGCTGGAGCGTCTCGCGCAGCGCGGAGGACTTCGGCACGCTCGCGCGACACCCGGACTTCGAGGCGTTGTGCGACCTGCCGGGCGGGCGATTGCCTTCCGCCGTGGATGCGCTGCTCGAGGAGCACTGTCCTGCGTCCATCGACGGCGAGTGGCCGCAAGACCCCGGGCGCGCGACGCAGTGCGGCATGCCGGCCCTGCAGCGCGCGCTGCAGCGAGCCACGGACCTCCTCGGCTCCGCCGAGGTCGCTCGTGCCCGCACCGCCCGGGAGTGGTCCGCCTGCCTCCGCGCGCTCGTCACCGCGGCCTATCCGGTGGTCGCCGTGTCCGCCCGCGATCCGCATGGCTGGCTGCAGGTGCATGCACTCGAAGCGCTGGCGCGGCAAGTGGCGGATCTGGGGGCCGCGGAGGGCGCGACGGGCACGCGCAAGCTCGCGGGCAACGAGCTGGCCGAGTTGCTGGAACAGCACCTCAAGTCGATCGAGCTGCCGCCGGCGCCGGCCTCGGGACGCCGGCCTCTGGTCGAGGTCTTTGGCTGGCTCGAGCTGGCGCTCGACGACGCCCCGTGTCTCGCCATCTGCGGCTTGAACGAGGGTTCCCTGCCTTCTCGCGGCGGGAACGGTGGGTTGCTGGGCGAGCCGGCGCGCCGCGAACTCGGGCTGCTCGACGACCGACGTCGCTCGGCGCGCGACGTCTGGGCCTTGACCGCGATTCTCGCAGGGCGGCCGCGCACGCTGCTGCTCTCAGCGCGCCGGGATGTGGAGCGCAACCCGCTCGTGCCGAGTCGCTTCCTGTTCCGCGGTGGCGCGGCTGCGACGCTCGAGCGCGTGCAGCTCGCGTTCCCCGAGCACGAGAGCGAGCTGCCGCCGCCCGCGGGACGGCCGGAGCCTCACGTGCCCGTCGTCGGCGACGAAGCGCCGCCCGAGACGATCAGCGTCACGGATTTCCGGCGCTACCTCGAGTCTCCCTATCTGTACTACGTCGAGACCATCCTGCGCCGCCGCAGCGCCGGCTGGATCGAGCCGGAGCTCGACGCGCGAGCCTTCGGCATCTTCGCTCACGACGTGCTGAGGGTCCTCGGTGATCTCGCGCTGCGCGGCTGCAGCGACGCGGACCGGTTGCGCAGCGCGCTGTTCGCGGAGCTCGACCGGCGCGCTGCGGCCTGCTTCGGTGCCCACGCGCGCCCAGCGGTGCTGCTGCAGCTCGAGAAGTTGCGCCTGCGCCTCGCGCGTGTCGCCGAGTGGCAGGCGACGCAGGCGAGCGCAGGTTGGCAGATCCGACACGTCGAGCTCGACGTCGAACCGGAGCTCCTCGAGGGAATGCGCGTCATAGGGCGCATCGACCGCATCGATTACAACGTCACGACTGGCCAGTGGCGCATCTGCGACTACAAGACCGGTGACAAGGCCGAGAAGCCCGAGAAAGTCCACGGCAGGACGGGGCGCTTCCGCGACCTGCAGCTCCCGCTGTACTACTGGCTCACGCGCTCGCTGCACGGGGACGCCCTTGAGAACGTGCAGCTCGGCTACCTCTCGGTTTCCAAGGCTCAGGATGGTGAGTTGTTCTTGCGCTACCCGATCGATCGCGAGCGCATGGACGAGGCGCTGGCCTGCGCCAGCGCAGTGATCCAGTCGATCCGCAAGCGTGAGTTCGCGGGCCTGCCGGCGAGACCGCCGCTCGATCCGTCGCTCGCGCTCCTGTGCGGCTTCGGGTTGCTCGCGGCACAGGACGTCGCCACCGAGCAGGGGGATGAGGAGGAGGGCGCGGCATGAAGGTACGCTCGAAGCTCTACCGCGCGTCGGCTGGCACCGGCAAGACACACCAGCTCACCAACCACTACCTGCGGCTCGTCTGCGGCGGTGCGCGTCACGATCGCATCGTGGCCTCCACGTTCACGCGCAAGGCTGCCGGCGAGATTTTGGCGCGCGTCCTCGCGCGTCTCGCGCGAGCGGCGACGAGCGACGAGCATGCGCAGGATCTCGACGGGCAGCTCGGTCTGCAGCTCGGGCGAGCGGGCTACCTCGCGCGCCTCGAGGAACTGGCGCGCCGCATCGATGGCTTCCGCATCAGCACGCTCGACGCGTTTTTCGTGCTGGTGGCGCAAGCGCTGGCGGGCGAGCTGGGACTGCCGCCGGATTGGAGCATCGCGGACGAGGTCGATCTTCGACGTGCGCGCGATGGTGCGGTGGCCGACGCGCTAGCCTCACTCGACCGCGACCAGTGGGGGGTGCTGTTGCGGGAGCTCGAGCGCGGGAGCGCGAGTCGCGGCGTTCACTCGACGCTCGTCGGCACCATCGAACTTGCAAGCTCGCTCTTCGCAGAGAGCGATGCGAGGGCGTGGGATCGTCTCTCAACCTCGGCCGGAGTCTCGGAACACGAGCTCAAGGGACTCGTTGCTGGCCTCGAACAGCTTCCGATTCCCCGGACCAGCAAGGACAAGGTCGTCCCCAAGTACGCCGACGCCGTCGCGTCCCTGCGCGAGCTCGTGGGCCGGCCGGAGTTCCACACGTGGAGCCGCTCCCAAGAGGGACTGGCGGCGATTCGCGAGTACTTCCGCGTGGGAGTGGGGTCCAAGATCCGCGACGGCGAGGTCAAGTTCCTCTCCTACGAGATTCCGCGGGAGTGGTTCGACTTCCATGCAGTGCTGCTGCGGCTGCTCGCGGCGGAGGAGCTCGAGACGATTGTGGCTCACAATCGCTCCGCGCGGCGCCTGCTCGAGATCTACGCGCGCAGTCATAGCGAGCGGCGGGAACGCACGGGGCGGCTCGGTTTCGACGAGATCGCGCGTGCACTCGCCGAGCACGCATCGGGCGCGCAGGACTCCTTGTCGGTCGCGCTCGACGAGCGGCTCGATGCGCGCATCGACCATCTGTTGCTCGACGAGTTCCAGGATACGGCGCCTTCGCAGTGGCGCGTGCTGCGCCGCGTGTCCGAGGAACTCGTTCAGGAGCCGGATGGCTCGCGCACGTTCTTCTGCGTGGGGGACACGAAGCAGTCCATCTATGGCTGGCGTGCCGGCGAGCCGCGGCTGCTCGAGTGCATGCACGAGAGGCTGCAGCCGCTCGATGTCGAGCAGCTCAACGTCAGCTATCGCTCTTCGCAGGTCATTCTCGACGCGGCGAACGGCATCTTCCTCCCGGCCGTTCCTTTTGCCGGATTCGCAAGGCACGAGGGCTATGCACGGGCACTGCGCACGTTCCAGTCGGGCTATGTCCGGCACGAGGCAAAGCAGGCCCTACCGGGAGTCTTCCGCGTGCATACGGCGACGAGTCCGGAGAAGCACACGGACCGTCCGCTGCATTGCATGCTGCGCGCGGTCGAGATCGTGGCGCAGGTCCGCGCCCTCGCGCCGCAGGCGACGATCGCCGTGCTGCTGCGGCGCAACAAGTTCGCCGCACTGCTGCTCTCAAAGCTGCGCGAGCTCGACATCCCTGCCAGTGGCGAGGGTGGAAACCCGCTGGTCGACGCGATCTCCGTCCAAGCTGCGTGCGCGGCGCTGCACTGGCTCGAGCACCCCGCCGACGCCGTGGCGCACTACCACGCGGCGACGAGCGCGCTCGGGCCGGCGCTGGGGCTCGCTCCGAAGCTCGGCCCGTCGGCTTGCGAGTCGGTGCACCGCGAGCTGCGTCACTCACTCGCTCGCGAAGGCCTCGCCAGCTGGCTGGCGAACCTGCGCGGCGCCGTCTCCGGCTCCCTTGGCACGTGGGAGCAGCGCCGCTTCGGCATGCTCGTGGAGCTCGCCCTGTCGCAGGAGCCCGCGATCGGCGTCGACGAGTTTCTGGAGCGCGTGCGCAGCGTTCGCGTCGAGGATTCCAGCTCGGCGACCGTGAAGGTCATGACCGTGCACGCGTCCAAGGGCCTCGAGTTCGACGCCGTCGTCCTGCCCGAGCTCGACCTGCCGTGGAAGCAGGATGCGAACGCTTTCTACTGGCGCCGTGAGGGCGACGATCCCGAGGCCCGCATCGACTTTGTGTCTCGCCATGTCTCGGATCCGACCCGCAGGGCTCTCGCGTTCGCGGGACAGAGCGAGATCGTCGAGTTGAATGCGCTCGCCGAGGAGCGCGACATGCGCGACCAGCTCTCGGTGCTGTACGTGGCGCTGACGCGCGCGCGCTTCCGGCTCGACATCGTGGTCCCGCCCGTCGGCAACAAGGACGGCGATCCGCGCTGCTCGGCGGCAGCCCTTGTGCGAGAGCGATTCGAGCTCGGGCATGGCGTGCTCGACGCTTCGTCCACGGTCTTCGAGGCAGGGGACACGGAGGATGGGTGGGTGCGCAAGTTGAAGGGTCGCTCGACGATCCCTGCGCCTGCTCTGCCCAAACTCACGACGCTCGCGTTCGCGCCCAGCGTGCGCAGGCGCGAGCTGGAGCGGCGCAGCCCGTCGGAGCTCGGTCACGACGAGACTGTCAAGACCGAGAAGCTGTTCGAGAGCGTCGGAAATACCCCCAGCCAGCGACGCGGCAGTCGCTTCCATCGCTGGTTCGAGGAGCTCGAGTGGCTCGACGATTTCGCGCGCACGGATGAAGAGCTGCGCGCGCTCGCTCTCGCGGTCGACCGCGACACCGAGGGACTCGAGAAGGACATCGCCGATTTCCGAGCGACTTTGTGCAAGCCCAACTTCCGCAAGCGCTTCTCTAGGCCAACGGAGAAGGTCGAGGTTTGGCGAGAGCGTCGCTTCCGGCGGCCCGTGGGCGATGCGCTGCAGAGCGGCAGCTTCGACCGTGTCGTGCTCTGGCTCGATGGCGAGACGGTCGTGCGCGCGGAAGTGCTCGACTTCAAGACGAGCAAGCCCGACGCCGACCTCGAGCAGCGGCGCGAACACTACCGCCCGCAGTTGGAGGCCTACCGCGAGGCAATGGTCGCGATCACCAAGTTGCCTCCGGCGCTGGTGACCGCCAGCCTGTTCTTCATCGAGGCCGACGAGTACATGCCGATCGAGTGAGGGCGCTCGCGGCTCAAACCGCGAGGTTCTCGCCGAGCGTGTCTTGGCTCGCGACGAGCACGCGCACGCGGGATGCAAGCCCCAGTTCGTGCAGCGTGCGTTCGGCGACTTCGCGCGCGAGCTCGGGTCGGTTGTTTTTCTCGGAGAGGTGCGCGAGCACCAGCGTGTGCAGGTTCGCGCTCGCGAGCTTGCGCAGCATCTGCGCCGACTGCTCGTTCGAGAGGTGACCCGAGTCCCCGGACACGCGCTTCTTCAGCGCTGGCGGGTAGGGACCGCACTCGAGCATGCCGAGGTCGTGGTTGAACTCGAGCACGAGTACGTGAGCGCCGGCGAGAGCGCGCGCGACACCGTCGTCGGGGCGCCCCATGTCGGTCAGGATTGCGGCGACGCGCCCCGCGTGCTCGATGCGGTAAGCCACGGTCGGGTGAGCATCGTGGGGGATCGCGACGTTGCGCACGACGAGGCCGTCGAGTTCCTGCGTGCCTCCGACATTCAGCGTCGACAGATTGCGGCAGCGCCGGATCGCGGCATTTCCCATCAGGCTCTGAGCACAGTGCAAGAGCGCTCGATGCGAGCGCGCCACCTTGCCCGCCGAGCGTGCGTGGTCGAGGTGCCCATGCGTGACCCACACGTGGTGGAGCGTCTTGCGATCCGTGCTCGGCGGAGGCAGCCCCGCCTGCGCTAGCCGCTCCTCTAGCTCCGGTCCCGGCAGCCCCGCGTCGATGAGCGCGCGCACCTCGCCCGCCCGCACCAGCGCGCAGTTGCCCTTGCTGCCCGACGAGATCACCTGCAAGTGCATGGCGGCGGAGAGCATAGCCTCGCGCACTCCGGCCGAATCGTCGCCCAGACTCGAACGCTGGAAACAGCGGCTTTCGGGCGTAGATTGCGGCCATGCGTTTTGTGGTCAAACCGAAGTTCGTGCCGTTCTCCTTTCTGGTCCTCGTCGCGGCCTGTGCCAGCCCGCGCAATCCCGACATCGTCGCGATGGAGGCCGAGCTCGCGGTCCGACGCCTCGAGGCGGATGTGCAGTGGCTCGCTGCCGACGAACAGGAAGGTCGCCGTGCCGGCACTCCAGCGGGCCTGCGCGCAGGCGAGTGGATCGCGCAGCGCATGGCGGAACTCGAGCTCGAGCCGTGCGGCACGCAGGGTTTCCTGCAGTCGTTCGACGTGCCCAAGCCAGTCGAGATCCTCCCGGGCAGCGGCGTCAACGGCGTGACGGATCCGGCGCAGGTCGCAGCGATGTTCTGCGCGACGGCCGGTGAGGTTTCGGGCGAGCTCGCGTGGTGCGGCTACGGCATCGTGAACGCGTCGAAGGGCTGGAACGACTTCCCTGCGCGCCTCGACGGAAAGGTTGCGCTTGTCGTGCGTGGCACGCCGCCGGAATCCGTGGGTACGCAATCCGAGGTCGCTCTCGACGCGAGCGCTGCGGTGCACGAGAGCGCGGGCTGGGGCAACTCTGGCTCACTGTTCCTCAAGGTGATGACGGCGAAGCGTCAGGGGGCGGTGGCCGTGCTCGTCGCGCCGCATCCGAGTCAGAAGGCCGAGCCGTTGCCGGGCTTTGACTTCGGCCGAGCCGCGCAGAGCGTGCTGCCTGCTCTGTACGTGTCCCACGAACTCGCCGCCGCGCTCGTTCCGGGCTATGACGACGCGATCTCCGCGCTCGACGCGGGCATGCCGCTGGCGCAGGCTCCGCAGCCTGCCGCGAGCGCGAAGGTCGTCGCCAACGTCGTGCGCGAGCGCGGCCCCGCGACGAACGTGCTCGGTCTCCTGCGCGGCGAGGATTCCTCGCGCTGCGTCGTCTTAGGGGCGCACTACGACCACCTCGGTTACGGTGGCGAAGGATCGCTCGATCCGCAGGTCGGCCCGCAGATTCACAACGGCGCCGATGACAACGCGAGCGGCACGGCCGTCGTGCTCGAGGTCGCGCGCTCGCTCGCCGCGGGCCCCAAGCCCGGCTGCGACGTGCTGGTTGCGCTGTGGTCGGGCGAGGAGCTCGGTCTGCTCGGCAGCGAGCACTGGGCGCGCGCGTCGACGGACGACCTCGGCCGCGTCGTCGCGAACCTGAATCTCGACATGGTGGGCCGCGCGGGCGACGGACAGCTCGCCGTGCTCGGAGCGGGCTCCGCGGCGCCCTTCGCCGCGTGGCTTGCGGAGCTCGGACCCCAAGTGGGACTGGACCTCGACGTCTCGCTCTCGGGTCAGGGTGTCGGGGGCAGCGACCACCAGACGTTCCTCAAGCGCAAGCGGCCGGCCGTGCACCTCTTCAGCGGGCTGCACACCGACTATCACAAGCCGAGCGACGACGCCGAGCGCTTCGAGGCCGCCGGTGCTGCGAAGGTCGCGGAGCTCACGCTCGAACTGACGCGGCGCATCGGCTCGACGCGCGAGCTCGCGTGGGTCGAGCCGCCGGCGCCGACGAGCACGCAGCCGGGGCAGGCGCGCGCGGGTGGCTTTCGCGTCTGGTTCGGGACGGTGCCAGAGTACGCCTACGACGGCAAGGGCCTGCTGCTCTCGGGTACCTCGCCGGGCAGTCCGGCGGAAAAGGCAGGCATGCTCGCGGGCGACGTGCTCTTGCAGGTGGGGGACATCCCGATCGAGACGATTCAGGACTTCGTCTACGCGCTGCAGACCTACAAGCCCGGCGACGTCGTGCTCGCGCGCTTCCTGCGCGATGGCAAGAGCGAGGAAGTGCGCGTCACGCTCGCGACGCGCGAGGCGCAGTAGCGGCACTCACCGCCACTGTGCGAGGAACAGGTTCGTCTCGCCGGCCTCGGTGCCGCCGCGGTTCGAAGCGAAGACGAGCCACTTGCCGCAGGGCGAGAACATCGCGAAGCTGTCGAAGCCGACGTAGGTCGTGACCTGCTCCAGATCCGTGCCATCGTCGTCGATGGCGAACAGGTCGAACTCGACCTGCCTCTCGCGCTTGTCGTGGTGATTCGTCGAGAAGATGATCCGGCTGTCGCCCGGGAAGAAGTACGGCGCCCAGCTGGCGCCGCCGAGGTCGGTGACCTTGCGGCGGTTGGAGCCGTCGACGTCGCAGGTGTAGATGTCGAGCAGCTGCGGGCGGATCTTGTTCTTCGAGAGCAGGTCCTTGTAGCGCTCGCGCGTGCCCATGCCGTTCTCGGTGAACTTGGTGGCGCGGAAGACGAGACGCTTGCCGTCGTGGCTGAAGAACGCGCCACCATCGTAGCCGAGCTCGTTCGTGACCTGCTTCACGTCGCTGCCGTCGAGCGCGCAGGTCCACAGCTCGAGATCGCCCGAGCGCGTGCTGGTGAACACGATGCGATCACCGGCGGGAGAGACCGTGGCCTCGGCGTCGTAGCCCCGGACGTTGGTGAGCTGGCGCTCGGCGCCGCTCGCGAGGTCCTGCACGTAGAGCTCGTATTCGGGGTGGATGGCCCACACGTAGCCTTCGCTCATGTCGGGGCGTCCGGGGCAGCTCGACTGGCCCGACTGCGTCGAGGCGTAGATGACTTCCTTGTTGCCCGGCATGAAGTACGAGCAGGTGGTGACGCCCCGGCCGCTCGAGATCTGGCGCAGCTCCGGCCCAATCTCGCCGAGCACGAAGATGCGGTCGCAGAGTCCGTCAACCTCGCGCTGCAGCACGAGCTTCGAGCCGTCGAAGCTCCAGTAGCCTTCGGCGTTGTTGCCGCGGCGCGTGAGCTGCCAGAGGTGCGCGAAGTGCTTCTCGGTGGGCTGGATCAGGTCGTCGCGCTGCGCAAGGGTCGGCAGCGGCGTCGGCGCGGCAGCGGGAGTCGTGGAGCAGGATGCGAGTGCGACGAGGGAGCCGTACAGCGCGATGTAGGAACTCTTCATGGAGCCGAGAGCATAGGGGACGGGGCCCCCGGCTCGTCCAGTTCGAGCCCGGCTGCGCGCTCGGCTAGTGCGAGCGCCGCGGCGGCACGGGATCGTGCCCGCCTTCGCAGAACGGATGGCAGCGCGCGACGCGCCGGATCGCGAGCCAAGGCCCGCGCAGCGGCCCGTGGAGTTCGAAGGCCTCGATCGCGTACTGGCTACAAGTTGGGCTGAAGCGACACATTGGCGGCTTCAGCGGCGAGAGGAAGCGCCTGTAAAAGCGCACCGGGAGCGCGAGCAGCCGTCCGAGCAGGCTCACTTCGTCCGCTCCGGCCGCGGTCCGCGCTCGCGCGCGCGAAGGGACGCCTTGTGGGCGAGCTTGCGGAGCTCGGCGCGCAGGGCGCCCATGTCGGGCTCGAGCTTGGGCTGCCCCGGAATCAGGACCAAGTCGCAGTCCTGCGGCAGCTCGTGCTGCTCGAGGCGAAACGCCTCGCGGAACATGCGTCGCAGGCGGTTGCGCTGCACCGCTCCCTTCCAGATGGCCTTGCCGACCGAGAGTCCGAGGCGCGGGTGCGTCAATCCGTTGGGGCAGGCCACCACGACGAGCAGGTCTCCGCGCGCGCGCGAGCCCTGCTTGTATGCGCGCTCGAAGTCGCCCTTGCGGACCACCCGATGCGCGCGCGTGAAGCACAGCCTCCGCGCACCGCTCGCCCCATCGTCGCTTGTCACGCTCAAGAGCGTACGCCGCAAGGCGCGGCTCGCGCCACTACGGCGTATCCGCCAGCTCGTCGAGCTCGTCGCTCGCCCAGCGCGCGCAGCGGGGACCAGAACGAGACGTTGACGGCGATGTTGGACGCCGTGCGGTGCAGCTCGGGCGGCAGGAACGCGTGGTACGCGACGCGGCTTTCGTACCGGCTCGGGCACCAGGCGCCAAAGTGCGGCGGGAGCTCGATCGTCTCGCGGTCCCTGCGGTTGACTTGCTCGCAAGCCGCGAGCACGCGCGCCTCGTCGCTGACTTGGAGCGGCAGGCGCCGCTGCAGCGCGAGCTCATGTCCGATCGCCGGGGGCGGATGTTCCGTCTCCAGCAGGAAGAGCGCGCTCTGGTGGTTTCCAGCGATGGCCGAGATCGCGCTGTTCGAGAGGCCGAACTCCGCCGAGAAGCCGTGCTCGCCCGCGAAGCACACGCTCAAGCGCGCGAGCTGCGACTCGACGGATTGGAAGTCGCGCTCGCTCTACGGCGACGCGCACGGACGCGACGAGCAGCGGCAGGCGCGGCTTGCGTCAGGCATGCGGCTCGCCCTCGAAGATCGAGCGGCGCGAGCCATCGAACCTCGCCGAGCCGAGCCTCGCGAGCTGGGTCAGCGCGGCCACGAACTCCGCCGGCTGGCCGTCGTCCTCGTCGCTCCCGAAGCTCACGCCCGCATCGACACTCACGCTCGCGCGCGCCGTCGGCCTCTGCGTGAGCCACCCACTGGGCGGATCCTTCACGCTCACGCGCGTGCGCGTCGGTCCCGCGACGGCGACGAGCTCGTTTCCCTCGAACGCGACCGCGAGGCCTTCGGCGCGCAGGGCGTCGTGCAACTCCGGCAGCGGACTCCGCAGGGAGCGGGAGAGCACGGGCGGGACGCGGCACGCACGGAAGGCACTCCTCGAAATCGAACCGTGACGACAGTGTTCCCGCCGGACCGAATCACTCGCGCCAGGCCCACCGCGGGCCCGCGACTCTTCGGGAACCGAAGCGCACGTCGTGCGCTGCAAGAAGTCTAGCAGCGCGGCGAGAGGTAGCCGCTGGCTCGCGAGGCGCGCGCAGCGCAGACTAGAACGAAGTGGAACTCGTGCGGCAGGCGAACTGGTTGGGGGGCGGCTGGGCGCGGGCTGAGCGCGGGCTCGAGTTCGAGGTCGGCGAGCGCACCGGCGGTGCGGAGCGCTGGCCGCGCTCAGGGGCGGAGGATGCGCGGCGCGCGCTGCAAGCGGCGGCGATCGCTGGCGCGGAGTGGCAGCAGCTGGGGCGCGCGCGGCGCGTGGCGGAGCTGCGGCGCGTCGCGGAGGCGCTCGAGACGGAGCCGGTGTGTGCGGCGCTGGCGCCGGACCTGGGGCTCGAGGCCGACGAGCTGCGCGGACGCATCGACTTGGAGCTGTTCCGCTTCCGGGAGGCGCTGGAGCTCTTCGTCGAGGGGCCCGAGGAGCGCGGCGTCGGAGTGTTCCTCGCGCACTGGAGCGACCTCGTGGGCGGACTGGGAGCCCGCGTGGCGCGCAGCCTCGTGGCTGGGCGCACGCTGGTCGTGCGCTCGGACCGGCGCCTGCCACGGGCCGCCCAGCTTCTTGCACAGGCCTTCGAGCGCGCGGGGCTCGCTGGTGCGTCCGTGTGCGTGCTGCACGGCGACCAGCCCGACCTCGACGTCTCCCTCGCCGGGAGCCCCGAAGTGGCCGTGGTGCGCGTCCGGGAGGCCGATTCGGCCCTCTCCGCGTGGTGCCCGCTGGCCGCGGCTCGTCCCGTGACAATCTGGGAGCTGTGGCGCGTCGCCAACGCCTCGCTCGCGCTCTCCGAGGGCTGCGACGTGGGCCTCGCCGCGGAGGGCTGCGTGGAGCGTTTCCTCGGTCGCTCCACTACACTTTCGGGGCAGTTTCCGGGATCCATCGCCCGGGTGCTGTGTCCCGAGCGGCTCTTATCGCGTTTCACCGAAGAACTTCTCGCCAGCCTCGATCGCAACCCGGACGCGCGCCGTCCGGTGGCCGCGCTCGACGCGGACCTCACCGACCATCTGGCCCACGCGTGGGCGCTCGGCCTCGACGAGGGTGCCACTCCGCTGCGCGGGGAGGACCCGCTCGGGCGCGCCGGGGGAGATGGGCCCGTCGGGCTCGTCTTCACCAATGTCGCGCCCCGCTCGGGGTTCTCGCGCCTGACCCGTCCGGCCCCGATTCTGGCACTGGTGCGGGTCCCGTCGGGGGTCGACGCGGCAGAGCTTCAACGGGAGCTCGACGGCGAGCCGAAAGTGTCTGTCCACGGAAGCCTCAAGCCATGATCCACCCCCAGAACGTCCACGAGACCCTGAAGCGCCACCAGCTGGCCGACGGCTACCCCTTCGTGCTCGATTTGGACAAGAGCCACGGCTCGTGGCTTCACGACGCGCGCACGGGCACCGACCTGCTCGACTTCTTCACCTGCTTCGCGTCGTGGCCGATCGGCTACAACCACCCGCGCATGAGCGAGTCGGCGTTCTCCGCCGAGTTGCTCACCGCCGCGCGCAACAACCCGGCCAACTCGGACCTCTACACCGTCTCGATGGCACGCTTCGTCGAGAGTTTCGCGACGCGCGTGACGCCGCAGGGCTTCCCGTACCATTTCTGGATCTCCGGGGGCGCGCTCGCCATCGAGAACGCGATCAAGGTGGCCTTCGATTGGAAGGCTCAGAAGCTCCGCCGGCGCGACCTGCACGAGAGCTGCGACGACCTCGTCGTTCTGCACTTCAACGACGCCTTCCATGGCCGCTCGGGCTACACGCTCTCGCTCACCAACACGGACCCAGCCAAGACGGGCCTGTTTCCCAAGTTTCGCTGGCCGCGCGTGCACAACCCCGGCCTCGAGTTCGACCTCGACGGCGGCATCGCCAACGACATCGTCACTTCCGAGGCGCGCGCCTGCGCCGAGATCGAGCGCGCCTTCGCCGAGCACAAGGGCAAGGTCGCCGCGATCCTGATCGAGCCGATGCAGTCGGAGGGGGGCGATCACCACTTCCGGCCCGAGTTCCTCAAGAAGCTGCGCGCCTATGCGGACGAGCAGGAAGCGCTGCTCGTCTTCGACGAGGTGCAGACGGGCTTCTTCGGCGCAGGCAGCCCGTGGCTGTGGCAGCAAATCGGCGTCGCGCCGGACATTGTCGCCTTCGCCAAGAAGTCCCAGCAGGCGGGCATCTACTCGAGCAAGCGCGTCGACGACGTGCCCGAGAACTGCTTCCACCGTCCGAGCCGTATCAACTCGACGTGGGGCGGCAACCTCGCGGACATGGTCCGCGCCACGCAGATCATCGACATCATCCTGCAGGAGAAGATGCCGGAGAACATCGCGGCGCGCGGATGCCAGTTCGTAGCCGGCCTGCGCCAGCTCGGGCGCTCGGGCGCGCCGTTCTCGAACGTGCGCGGCGTGGGCTCCCTGTGCGCCTTCACGCTCGCCGACACGGCGACGCGCGACGCGATGATCGGCCGCCTGCGCGACCAACGCCTGCTCGCGCTGAAGTCCGGCACGCGCGCGATCCGCTTCCGCCTGCCGCTCAACGTGACGGCGGGTGAGGTCGACCTCGCGCTCGGCAAGATCGAGGCCGCGCTGCCCGCGCGTGCCTGCTAGCTCGAGCGTCGCTCAGGCCTGACGGCGGATGCGCAGCTGGCCGCAGGCTGCGTCGCTCTCGACACCGCGCGACCAGCGCACCGTGGCGATCAGACCACGCTCCACGAGCGACTGGTGGAAGCGTTGCACGGCGAGCTCCGTGGGGCGGCCGTAGCCCGAGTCATCGACGGGGTTGAACGGAATCAGATTCACAGTGCAGCGGCGGCGCGCGAGGCGCTGGGCGAGCCGTTCGGCATGACCGTAGGTGTCATTTTCGCCCGCGAGCAGCACGTACTCGTACGTGATCTCTCGGCCGGTCTGCTCGAACCAGTCGTCGCCCGCGGCGAGCACTTCCTCGATCGGCACGCCCGCCATCGCCGGCACGAGCACGTCGCGCTGCTCCTGGTCGGGCGTGTGCAGCGAGATCGCGAGTTGGAAGCGCGGCTTCTGCGGCGCGATGCGGCGCAGGCGGTCGGGGAAACCCACGGTCGAGACGGTGACCTTCCGGCTGCCGAGCCCCATTTCGTCGTGCACGACGTCCAGCGCGGCCGACAGGTTCGCGTAGTTGAGCAGCGGCTCGCCGATGCCCATCACGACGCTGCGCGAGAGCATCCCGAGCGCGCGACCGCGCACATACTGCTCGACGATCTCGTGGGCCTCGAGGTTGCGCACGAGCCCGGCGCGACCTGAGGCGCAGAACGGGCACGCGACGGGGCAGCCCACTTGGCTGGAGACGCACAGCGTGGCGCCCTTGCCGCTGGCGAGTTCGCGCGGCGGGATGTGCACGGTCTCGACGGTCGCGGGCCGTGCGCCATCCTGAAACGACAGCAGGAGCTTCGTGGTGCGGTCCCAGGCGACGCTGCGGTCGAGCTCGACGCCGGAGAGGATCGGCAGCGCCTCGGAGAGGCGAGCGCGCGCGGCGGCGGGCAGCGCCGTCATGTGCGCGTAGTCGGTGACGCCGCGCTCGAGCACTTCCTTGCGCGCGATCTTGGCATGGAACGGCTTCAGGCCGAGCTCCGTGAAGCGCACCGCCGCCTGCGCGGCGTCGAGCGCGAGCAGCGAGACGGGCACGGATGTGCTTGCGGACTCCATGGTGCTGTCAGCCGCGCGGCGCAGTCAGCGCCACGCGCAGTTCCTCGCCGATCAGCATCGCCACCCGCCGCGCTTCCTGCAGGTCGTCCGGGTTCGCGCCGCCGACGGCCTTGTGGCCGCCGCCTCCGAAACGCTCCATCATCTCCCCGATGTGCACCTGCACCGGCGGGGGATTCCACGGATTCTCGCCGGCCATGACGTGGAAGCCCGAGCGCGTCGGGATCACGCCGACGGCGTAGTGCGTGTCTGGGTAGTGATAGAAGGGCGCGAAGCGCTCGCGACGGATGTTGTTCGACGAGGCGTCGTAGACGAGCACCTTGTCGCGGCGCCACTCGACGCACGGCGGGAACTGCTGCAGGGCCTTGTCGCGGTTGCGCGTCGCGCGCTGGAAGCTCTTGTCGACGTCGCTGCGGCGCGCAACAGAGTCGAGGTCGCCGCTGGACATGGCGCCGACGAGTTCGTCCGTCCAGTCCGGATTCGGGGCGGCCGTCAGTGCGCGCGCGATGCGCAGCGCGGGCGTGTCGCCGAATATGGCCTGATCGACGCTCTTGTAGCGCGCGGCATCGATCACGTTGGACCACTCGGCCATCTCGCGGAAGCGCTCCGGAATCGAAAAGCCCCAGTGGCGTTCCGCGTGGGCGAGGATCAGCGGCGGGCAGGAGGGCGAGCCTTCGTCCCACTGCCAGCGCTCGCTCGGGCTGTAGGCCGCACGCAGCTCGGGTGTCATGAAGGTCGTGGGATGATGGTCGAACCAGTACTCGGCGCGCGGGTGGAAGTGAAAGTCGACGATCGCGAAGCGCTCGTGCGCGCTGAAGTTTTCCCAGTCTGAGCGCTGGTCGTAGTTGACGCTCGACCAGGCCGGAGCCTCGCCGCGCCGCTCGCGCAGGGCCGTGGCGAGCACCGCGGCGGAGACCATGCCGTCGAAGTCGCGGTGAGAGTGAATGCGCACGGGACCAGAGGAGTTCATGAGGCGGTCAGAGGATAGCGAACGCGCTCGCGCGACACACGCTCGGCCTGCACTCGCGTGCATGACCTGCAGGGCCTGCTAGCATCCAACGACATGCCGAATCGCGACAAGCTGTACAAGGAATCGACTCCCTGGCTCGCGTGGGCTGCGCCGCTGTGCGTGCTCTTGCTCGGGATCTTCGCGTACTCGAACGGATCGAATGGCGCGTTCGTGTTCGACGATCACGTCGACATCACCGACAACGTGGCGATTCGCGAGCCTTGGCCGCCGTGGCGCGTGATCCTCGATCAAGGGCAGTCCGGCGTGTCCGGACGTCCCGTGGTTGCGCTCTCTTACGCGCTCAACTACGAGTGGTGCGAGTACCAGCCGTGGGGCTGGCACTGGGTCAACGTCGCGATCCACCTGCTGACCGCGCTCGCGGTCCTCGGCTGCGTGAGGCGTGCGCTGGAGTTGCCCCGTTTCGCGGCCCGCTGGGGGAGTCGAGCGCGTTGGTTAGCGGCCGCTGTGGCCTGCGCGTGGGTCGTGCACCCGCTCTCGACGGGCGTGATCATGTATCGCGGCCAGCGCGTCGAGTCGATGATGGCGCTGTTCTTCGCCGCGACGTTGTATTGCGCGCTGAGGGCCTTCGAGCACGATGCCTCGCGCACGTGGACTCGACTGGCGATTCTTGCCTGCGCTCTAGGGACCGGCTGCAAGGAGGTCATCGTCGGCGCGCCGGTGCTCGTGCTGCTGTTCGATGCCTTGTTCGTTGCGGGCACGTGGAAGGGGGCGCTGGCGGCGCGGCGCGCGCTGTACTTCGGCCTGTTCGGCACGTGGGCGCTGATCGCGCTGTTCGTCGTGCTCGCGGAGGGGCGCAGCGATTCTGTCGGCTTTGGGTACAGCGAGGTCGGCGTGTGGGAGTACCTGACCACGCAGGCTTGGGCCGTACCGCACTACGTGCAGATCTCCGTGTGGCCCGATCCGCTGGTGTTCGACTACGGCAAGCGACCGATCACGGAGCTCGCGCGCTGGCTGCCGGGCGGTCTCGCGGTGCTCGCGCTGCTCGGCCTGACGGCGTGGGGCCTGCTGCGGCGCAGCGGGCTCGCCTTCCTCGGCGCGTTCTGGTTTGTGATCCTCGCGCCCACCTCGAGCGTGCTGCCGATCGTGACGGAAGTCATCGTCGAGCATCGCGCCTACTTGCCGAGTGCGGCGGTGCTCACGCTGGCCGCGCTCGGTGGCGCCCTGGCGCTCGAGCGACTGGCCTTGTCGGCCCGTGCCCCGGTCGCAGGCTTGGCGCTGCTCGCCGTCGTCGCGATGTTCGCGTGGCGGACGAGGGCACGCAATGACACGTATCGCTCGGAGATCGGCGTGTGGGCCGACACGGTGGCGAAGATGCCAGAGAACGACCGAGCGCAGGCCTGCTACGGCAACGACCTGCGCGTCGCGGGCCGCATCCAGGAGGCAGGCGAGCGCTATCGGGAGGCCGTGCGGCTCGCGCCGCAGGACCCGTACTGGGCTGCGAACTGGGGCACGTGGTTGTTCGATCAGGGTCGTCTCGCGGAGGGTATCGCCGAGCTTGAGCGCTCGCGCGACCTGCTCCCGACCTACGGCATGACGCTGCAGAACCTGGGCAGCGGCTACCAGCGCCGTGGCGACATCGAGCTCGCGATCGCCTCGTGGCAGGCGGCGCTGGACCACGGGGCTCCGGCGGCGAGCTTCGTCACGATGCAGCTGGTGTCGATCCTGCAGGGACGGGGGCGCGAAGCGGAAGCTCTCGATGCCCTGCGCCGTGGCTGCGCGCTAGCCACCAACGATCCGGAGCTCCACGTTCAGCTCGCGCGCGGACTGCTGCGCCCCAAGGCTGCGGCGGAACGTGATCCTGCCGCAGCCCTGCTCGCCGCGCAGCGCGCCGCGCTGCTCCGCGGTGGCGTGGCGCCGGAAGCCGCGGAGCTCGAGGCCGAGGCTCTCGCAGCGCTTGGGCGTCGTGCGGAGGCGAGCATGGCCTATGCGCGCGCGGCCGGCCTGTGGCGTGCGCTCGGCGACGCGGGTCGCGCGCGCGAGTGCGAGTCGCGCGCGGCCAGCATCGGACCGGCGCTGCCGCTGCGCTGAGCGCGTCTCGCGCGCGAGGAAGACAAGCGAGCAGCGCAACCCTCGTCGGGCTGCGCTGCGCGCCATGCGGTCCGTGGGCTCGCGGCGGAGGCCCTAGGCCGACTCGCGCTCGACGCGCGGCTCGGGGATTGACAGATCGGCGGCGGGGGCCTCGGCCACGTCGGTCTGCGTCAGACCGCGGGCGAGGCTCGCCTCGCCGCGCACGTGCTTGCCCTCGACCATGAAGTGGCGGGTGTCCGTGCGCGAAGGCAGCTCGAACAGGAGGTCGCGCAGGGTGTCCTCGAGGATCGAGCGCAGGGCGCGCACGCCGGTCTCGCGCTGGATGGCGATCTTGGCGATGGCCTCGAGGGCGTTCGGGGCGAACTCCAGCTCGGCTCCCGAGAGCTTGAACAGGCGCTGGAACTGGCGCGTGAGGGCGTTGCGCGGCTCGGTCAGGATGCGCACGAGGTCGCCTTCCTTGAGCGTGTCGAGCGTCGAGATCACCGGCAGGCGGCCCGTGAACTCGGGAATCATCCCGAACTCGATCAGGTCGCGCGGCTCAAGGTGCTTGAGGAACTCGTCGCGGGTCGAGCTGTCCGCCTTGTCCGGCAACTGGGCGGCACCGCCGCGCAGCTTGGACGTCGCCGTGCTCTCGACGTTGCCCGCGAAGCCGATGCGACTCTTGCCGACACGGCGCGAGATTCAAAACCGGGGCGCGTATGCAGGGCTGTAATTCAGCGGGGTTTGCGCCCAGCAGTGCGCCGCCCAAACTGGGTGGCGAGTTCCAAAAGAATTTCTTTCATAGGGATCTGCGGCAACAGAGTCCCGCCCGCGCATAAAAGTCGAAGCCGATGCCTACAGATAGTTGAGCGCAGTCGCTGGCGCAATCCGC
>SXKQ01000083.1 GCA_005778045.1 Planctomycetia bacterium | reverse complement strand
GCTAGAGCTGTGCGAAGCGCTGGCCGCGGGAGCGCGCGGAGAATCAGTCTCCAGCGACACGGGGGGTCGCCTGCGGGGAGTGCTGCGAGCAGCGCTGCGATCGCGACGCTCGCGGGCGGTTGCTGCCTTCGCCGCGCTCTCAGGCGTTTTCGCGCTCTGGCTTTGGCCCGTGCAACTTGATGTCGACACCTATCCATCGGGCTACCAGCTGTGGGTGGACGACGTCGAGCGGGGAACCACCCCTTTGAGACTTTCGCTCGGGCGGGGATCCCACTCCTGGCGCGCTCGCTTTGGAGATGCAGGCCCTTGGTTTGAAGGCGAATGGGAGATCGAGCGCGCGGCACCGCGGCGAGAACTACTCGTGCTGCAGCCACCCCATGGCGTGCCGCGGCTCCACGGAGCGGGCGTCGCCGACGAGGCCCCCGGAGCTTGGGTGCAGGTCTCGACGCCCGAGCCCGCCATCGAGCTCGAAGTCGACGGCCGGACCTACCACGGCGCTCCCGGCATCAGCGCCCTGCGACTTCCGCTCGGTGAGCACACCTTCGCGCTGCGGTGCGAGGGATTCCGAGAGCGGAGTTTCCAGCTCCAGCTCGCTCGGGACCGCCTGCACTGCGTGTCGTTCGAGCTGGACCAGAGCGAGGATGAGTGGACCACCACGCTGGCCTACTCGGCGCTCGAGGAATCCGTGCTGGCCGGGATCACCGAGCGGCGCTCCGCAACCCGCATCTGGGAGAGCGCACCGGTCGCGAGTGGCCCATTCCACGCCGACCGCGTCTACTTCGCCCCCGACTCTTCTGGCGCGCAAGCGCGCGTCGATTTCCTTGTGAAGTTGCCCTCGGGCTGGGAGGAACTCGAGGTCGAGCTCACCGCGGGTCCGCAGCGCACGGGGCCGACGGCCTGGAGTCGTGTCGAACTCGGACCGAGCTTCGAAGCGCTCGTCACGGTGGCCGAGTTCGTGCCGGGGCGCTCGTTCGACTGGAGCCGCGAGCTCTGGGACCAGTACAACGTGCAGCGTGTACGGCCTCCGGAACGTGCACTGCAGCGACTGCGCGAACTTGCACGCGGCAACGGCACCCTGTGCGTGCGCCTGAGTTCCGGAGGCGCCCCAGCCCCTTCGGCGACAGTCGCGTGGGCTCAGATGCTGCGCTGCGAGTTCTTGCCGAGCTGGCCCCGTGGTGGCTTCCTGCAGTGGGCCCCGGCGCTCAAGTTCCGCACCCGCTAGGCGCGGGAATGCGGACCAGCGCGTCACGAATCCCAAACTCGCGCACTCAATTTCCACAAGTTCGGAGTCGGACCCTCCGTCTCCGTTTTCCGCCAAGTACCAAGGACCGATGTCTGCGCGCATTGGAAGAAACACCCGTGAGACTGCTCCGACTGTCCTGCACCCTGAGCGTGATGTCCGCCCTGATCGCCGCGCCCGCCGCGGCCGAAGTGCGACGCGTGCCCGATGACTACCCCACGATTCAGGCCGCGTTGCAGGCGGCCGTGACTGGCGACGAGATCGCCGTACGAGCGGGTCCCTACTCAGGCCCAATCTCCTTCCCCGCCAAGAACGTCCACCTGCGGTCGATCGACGGTCCTGCGACCACCATCCTGAGCGGAGCGGGAACGAATGCCACCGTGCTCACGCTGGCCGCCGGCACCACCCTGAGTTCCATCGTCGAGGGTTTCACGATCCGGGACGGCGACGGAGGTTTCGGAGGCGGCGTGTTTGTGATCAATGGCGGCTCCGGCAAGTTCGTGGGCAACTGGTTCATCAACAACGATGCAGGGAATGGAGGCGGCTTCTATTCCTACGAGAACGACACCGTCCATCTCGAGCGCAACCGTTTCGTGAACAACTCGGCGGTTGGACAAGGCGGCGCCATCGCAATCCTCTCGAGCACTTCCGTGTGCAGAAACAACGTGTTCTGGGGCAATACCGCCCAGAATGGCGGCGCGATCTTCCTGTTCATCAATAGGACAGCGAACATCACGAACTGCACGTTCTACGGCAACAGCGCGCCATACGGACCCGCACTCAACGGCGACGGTCACGCCGTGCTCAAGAACTGCATCTTCTGGAGCCACACGGGCGACCCCATCCGCGTCTTCGGCGGCGGCACGGCCAACGCGACCTACTCGCTCGTGGAGAATGAGGCGGCCTTCCCTTGGACCGGCACGGGCTGCATCGATGGCAATCCTGCCTTCGTGCTCCCATCCAACGGGGACTTTACTCTGCAGCCCAGCTCGCCGGCCATCAACGCTGGAGATCCGGCGCCGGCGTTCAACGACCTCGACGGTACGCGCAACGACATCGGCTCGACCGGGGGCCTGGCAGCCGCCGGATCCAACGGGAGCAGCCTGCGCTGGCAGCGCATGGCCTCCCTGCCCCAGCCACGCATGAACTTGGCTGCAGCCAATTGTGGGTCCGCGATCTTCGCGTTGGGCGGCACGCTTGTTGGTTCCTCGAATCCGACACGGACGGTGCAGATGTACGACGTCGCTGCGAACCAGTGGACCCAGTTGGCCGACCTTCCCGGACCCGGCATTCGCTCCGCGCGCGCAATCGGGCTCGACGGCTATGTCTACGTACTCGGCGGCTATCTCTACGACTACGCCATCTCGAATCAGCTCCTGCGACTCGATCCCCGCACGGGAAGCTGGACTGCCTGCACCCCGATTCCAGAGGCGCGCCTCACGCCCTCGCTGCACGAGCTCAACGGCAAGCTGTATGTGCTCGGCGGCCGAGTCTGGGTCGGCGGCTGGCAGTACCGCAGCACCTGCTACGTTTACGATCCCTCCCTCGAGGGCGCCCCGACCGGACCGTGGAGCAGCGGCGCGAACATCTCGCTGCCTACGCCGCTCGGAGACACGTCCGGCGTGGCGGTGCGCGGCGACCTCTTCACCTTCGGCTCCTACGAACCGTCCCAGCCGGGCCGATTCGTGACCTATTCGCCGCGCTTCAACTCGTGGGCGCTGCTGCCGGCCTCGCCGCTCACCCACAGCAATCCCATGTGCACCCGCATGGGTGACCACATCTACTTGCTCAACCAGGCGGATCGCGCCTTCTGGCGCTGGATCTACACGCCGCAAGCGGGTCCCATGCGGGGACTGCAGCTCGTGAACCCAGCCCCATTCAGCTTCGAGCCGCTCGAGAATCCGCCGGAGTTGCAAGTGGGCGCTGCGCTCGTCACCCACGGCGGCTCCATCTTCCTGATCGGCGGCGGCACGAGCGCTGGCCCGACGGCGTCGGTCTGGCGCTACCGCTAGCGAGACTTGGCGAGTGCCGCCCGCACCCGCCTGCGCGCCCTAGCCGCCGAGCGCCTCGCGGACGGGGCGCAGGCGGGTACGCAGGTGGGAGCGGACGAGCGTGGTGTCGAGGCACACGTCGGCGGGGCGCAGGTTGCTGGACGGGGCGGAGGAGCGGGGCGCGGTGCGGAGCGGGACGCTCAAGCCTGCGGCGCGGACGGCGCACAGGCCGAGCTCGGCGCGCGAGATGCGCTCGGGGCCCGCGAGGTGCAGTAGACCGGCGAGCGAGCCGTGCGCGAGCTCGAGCAGGGCGTCGGCGGCGTCGAAGACGTCGAGCGGCGTGCGCCACTCGTCGCTGAAGAGCGTCGGGGCCTCGCCGCGCGCGAGGGCAGCGAGCAGCCCGTCGGTGGCGCCGAGCCCGCGGCCGAGCGAGTCGCCGTAGAGCAGCGGGATGCGCGCGACGAGCGCCGCGGGATGGGCCTCGAGCACCGCGCGCTCGCCCGCGACCTTGGTGCGGCCGTAGATCGAGATCGGCGCCGGCTCGTGGTCCTCGCGGAAGCCGCCCGGAGGCGCCGGTGTGGCGCCGAAGGCGAGGTCGGTCGAGACGTGGACCAGTCGCAGGCCTAGCGCGGCGCACGCGCGGGCGACTTCCCGCGGCGCGCGCGCGTTGGTGGCGACCGCGCGCTCCGGCTCGCGCTCGCACTCGTCGATCTTCGCCATCGCGGCGCACAAGAGCACCGCGCCCGCCGAGTGGCTGCGCAGCGCGCTCTCGATCGCGCGCGCATCGGCCGCGGCGAGGTCGAGGCCCGTGGCCCGCGAGAGCGAGACCGCCCGCTCCCATCCCGCCGCCGCGGCCCTGCGCAGCACCTGCGCTCCGAGAAAACCGGAGCCACCGAGCACGACGAGCGGGCGAGAGCGCGGGTCCACGCTGCTATCTTCCCTCCCCTCGCCCATGGCATCCAGCGCCCCTTCGCCGTTCCGTCGCGCGCTCGTGGTCGCGAACCCGGTCGCGGGGCGCGGTCGCGGCGAGCGGGCAGGGCGTGCGCTGCATGAGGGGCTCGCGCACCTTGGGATCGAAAGCGCGCTGCACTTGACGCGGCACCGCGGCGATGCGCTGGAAACGGTGCGCGCGCGGCGCGCGGAGCTCGATCTGGTCGCCTCCGTCGGGGGCGACGGGACGCTGCGCGAGGTGTTCGAGGGGCTCGGGGAAAGCGGGCTGCCCGTGGCGCTGCTGCCGCTCGGAACGGCGAACGTGCTGTCGATCGACCTCGGGTTGCCGCGCGACCCGGCCGGCACGCTCGAGCTAGTGAAGGCAGGCCGGAGCACCTGTATCGACGTCGCCGACGTCAACGGGCGGCTCTCGTTCCTCGTCACCGGCGTCGGCTTCGACGCGCTGGTGGTCCACGAGGTCGAGCGCCGCCGCAGGGGGCCGATCACCAAGCTCGCCTACCTGCCAGCCGCCTTGAGCGCGCTGCGGCGCTGGAAGCCCCCGCAGCTCGCGGTCGAGCTCGACGGGCAGCGCGTCGAGGGCCCCGTCGAGAGCCTGTGGGCGAGCAACATCATCCACTACGGCGGCGTGCTGCGGCTCTCCCCCACCCGCGTGCTCGACGACGGGAAGTTCGACGTCTACCTGTTCCGCGACGGCGGCCTGCTCGGGCTCGCCGCGGCCGGAATGCGCGGGCTGTTGGGCCGCCTGCCCGGCGGAAGCTGCGAATTGCGCCGCGCGCGCCACCTGCGCGTCACGTCGAGCGCCCCCGTGCCCTACCATGTCGACGGCGACTCCGGCGGCCACACGCCGGTCGAGCTCGCCGTGAGCGCCACCGGCCGCCGCATCCTCATTCCTCACCGATGACCGCACCCTCCCGTCCCAAGGTCCAAGTTGGCGAGCTCGCGCTCGGCGGCGGCGAGCTGTTCCTCCTCGCCGGCCCCTGCGTGCTCGAGACGCCCGAGCTCGCCCACCAGATCGCCGAGACCTTGGTCGGCATCGCGCGCGAGCGCCGCATCCCGCTGGTCTTCAAGGCGAGCTTCGACAAAGCCAACCGCTCGAGCGCGGCCGCCACGCGCGGGCCGGGCATCGCCGAAGGCCTCGAGCTGCTCGCCGAGATCAAGCGCCGCTGGAACGTGCCCGTCGTCACCGATGTGCACCTGCCCGAGCACTGCGCGCCCGCGGCGGAGGTCTGCGACCTGCTGCAGATCCCGGCCTTCCTGTGCCGCCAAACCGACCTGCTCATCGCCGCCGCGCGCACGGGCAAGCCGCTCAACATCAAGAATGGCCAGTTCCTCGCGCCGTGGGACATGAAGAATGTCGTCGCCAAGTGCGCGAAGGCGGGCAATCCCAACGTGATGGTGTGCGAACGCGGCACGAGCTTTGGCTACGGACGCCTCGTCGTCGACATGACGGGCTTCGAGCACCTGCGCGCCACCGGCTCGCTCGTCGTGTTCGACGCGACGCACTCGGTGCAGGAGCCGGGGGCCAAGGGCGACTCGACCGGCGGCAACCGCGAGCACGTCCCCGCGCTCGCGCGCGCGGCGGTCGCGACCGGCAACGTCGACGGGCTCTTCTTCGAGGTCCACCCCGACCCGGACAAGGCGCCCTCCGATGGCCCCAACATGCTGCGCCTGCACCAGTTCCCCGCGATCCTCGACTCGGTGCTCGCCGTGCACCGCGCCGTGAGCACCCGCTAGCGCGCGCGGAGCGCCCGAACTTGACCGACTCGCGCACCGCGCTCGAGGTCACTGCCGCGGCCCTCGACCGCGACCTCGAGGGCTACACCGTGCTGCGCCAGGTCGGGCAGGGCGCGATGGGCATGGTGTTCGAGGCCGAGCAGCGCGGGCTCGGGCGGCGCGTGGCGCTCAAGGTGCTGCCACCGCAACTCGCGCTGCGCGAGCGCACGGTCAAGCGCTTTCTTCGCGAGGCACAGTCCATGGGTCGCCTCGCGCACCCCAACGTGGTCGCCGTGTACGAGGTCGGTTCGCGACGCGGCTACCACTACTTCGCAATGAAGTTCGCGGAAGGGCCGTCGCTCGATCGCGTGCTCAAGGCCGGCCCGCTGCCCGTCGAGGACGTGATCGCCATCGGCATCGACGTCGCCGGCGCGCTCGCGCACGCGCACGGGCGCGGCGTACTGCACCGCGATGTGAAGCCCGGGAATCTCCTGCGCGACGGCGAGCGCGTGCTGCTCACGGACTTCGGCCTCGCGCGCCACACCGACTCCGAGGATGGCAGCGTCACCGAGTCGGGCGACCTCGTTGGAACGCCGCTCTACATGGCACCCGAGCAGATCTCAGGCGAGTTCGGGCGCATCGACGCGCGCACGGACATCTGGGGGCTGGGCGTCACGCTGTACGAGCTGCTCTGCGATGCACCACCGTTCACGGGCGCAACGCCGTCGGCGATCCTGCACTCGATCCTGCAGCGCGAGCCCGCGCGCCTGCGCAAGCTGCGCCCCGGCGTACCGCGCGACCTCGAGGCGGTGCTGCACCGCTGCCTCGAAAAGGACCCGGTGAGTCGCTACGCAACCGCCGCGGACCTGCGCGACGACCTCGTGGCCGTGCGCGACGGCCGGCACGTCACCGCGCGCACGCCGCGCTTCTTCGATCCCGCCGTGCGCTGGTGCCGGCGCCATCCGCTGCAGACCGGACTCGCCACAGGCGCGCTCGCGATCACGTTCGCGCTCGGCGGCGCGTTCCGCTGGGTGTGGCGGCAGTGGAACGACAGCAAGGTCGACGTAAGCGTCGCCGAGCAGCAGGCGGTGGACGCGGCTTCGCGCCAGGCGCAGGCCGAGGCTGCGCGCGACCGCGAACGACGCGAGCGTACCGTGGCCGTGGCCCAGCGCGCGATCGCGGATGCGCGACAGCTGTGGACCGAGGGGCAGGCAAGGAAGGACCGCAGGAAGCAGCTCGAGGCGAGCCAGCGCATTCTCGACGTGCTGCGCACCTCCGCGCTCGACGGGCTGCCGGAGATTCGCGCAGAGGCGCTCGAGCTGGCGGCCACGCTCGCGCGTGCGCAGGGCGAAGGCGAGCGCGAGGTACTCGCGGTGCTCGAGCCCCTATTCACGGCGCTCGAGCGTGACTCCGCGCTGCTCTACCGCGCCGCCGTACTCGCCGGTCTCGGGCGCTACGAAGAGGCGCTCACGCTGCACGGCCTGCGCATCCTCGAGCGTCCCACCGACGCACGCCCGCTCTACGACGCGGCGCGCATCGAGCGTCGGCTCGCGCTCGCGGCGCTCGACCGCGACGACCTGCTGCGCGCCGAGAGCGCGCTGCGCGGCTCCGCCTCGCGCCTCAGCGCCTGCATCGACCTCACGGGCGACATCGAACTCGCCCTCGCGGCGCGCGTCGAGCGCGCGCGCGGCCTGCTCGACCTGTGCGAAGCGCCCGCCGCGCGCGCCGAGCTTGAGTTGGTGCTCGCGCGCGAATCCAGCTACGTCGACGCGCAGGCTGCACTGCTTGCTGTCGAGCGCCTCGAACGCGAGCCGCGGCGCTTCGGACAGAAGGCGACACCGCCGGCCACTCCTGCGGAGGCTCCCTCCACCGCACCCGGCCCCGACCCGCAGCTCGAACCCGTGCTGCGCGCGCTCGAGCAGCTCTTCCGCGGCACCGCCGCGCCCGCGCCGCGTCGCGCTCCTTCGGACGGCTAGCGCACCGGCAACGCGCGGCCGTCGAGCCCTTCGGGAACCGACAGTCCAGCGAGAGTGAAGAGCGTCGGCAATGCGTCGATCGAGGACGCGTCGCGATAGTCGCGGCCGGGCGCGACGCCGGGGCCGAGGAACGCGAGCGGAATGCGTCGGTCGTACTCGTGCGGCGTGCCATGGCTCGTGCCGACCACGACGCCCGGCAAGGTGTAGGTCTTCTGGAGCGTGACGACGTCGCTCGTGCGCTCCTCGTCGAACGAGTTGGCTTCCATCGCCACGAGACCGCTCGACGCCTTCGCACCCTCGCGCGCGATCGCGCGCAGCTCGTCCCACGTCAGTGCGTGCTCCATCCAGCTCGCGCCGAACTTGCGCAGCTCGCTCGCGTAGGCCTCGCGCACCGCGGACGCCTCGACTCCGCGTTCCGCGAGCGCGCGCGCGTCGAGACGCACGCCGCGATAGTTGCCCGACAGGAAAAAATCGGCGCCGTAACGCGCGTGGACCGCGTTGCGGGCTTCGGTGATCGTGTCGGCGATCTCGCGGCCGGTGATGCGGCGCGCGGGATAGCCCTGCGCGACGAGTGCCTCGGGCAACTCGAGCACGCCGTGGTCCGCGGACAGCGCCGCCACCCAGCGTCCCTTCCCCACGCGCTCATCGAGCAGCGCGAACAGCGCGCCGAGCTCGCGATCCGCGCGCAGCAACACGTCAGCGACCTCGACGCTGCCCGGTCCGTAGGCGTGCCCCACGACGTCGCAGGCCGCGAGGCTCACGCACAGCAGATCCGTCACCTCGTCGCTGCCGAGCGCGAGCCTCACCACGGCTTCGCGCGCGAGCTCGCAGACCATGACATCGCTCGCCGGTCCCTCGTAAGCCCACTTCGAGAGCGTCGCGAGCGCCTTCTCGTCGAGGTCCGCGCCACGCGGCGGGACTGTGTGCGGGAACGAGCGCTGCCCCGGTCGACCGACCTCGCCGTCGCGCTCGTCCGGTGCGGTACCCGAGCGCGCGAAGTCCGCCGGCAGCTCGCTCGCCCAGCCCTCGGCGAACGGCAGACGCGCCTGCCAGCTCGCGTTGTGCTCGCGCACCCACGCCGGCAGCTCGGTGCCGTACCACGTCGAACTGCGGAAGCCGCCGCGCTTCTTGTCCCACCACAGCGCGAGGTCCGCACGCCGGCCGCTCATGCCGATCGCCGAGCGATCCTTCGAGCTGATCGCGACCGTGAGCGCGCCCGGAGCGGACGTCTCGAGGTAGTCCGCCATGCCGTCGCAACGCAGCTGGCGCGGCGAGGTGCCGGCCTCGGCCTGCACGCCGCCGCTCGTGACCTCGCGCGCATCCGGATCCGCGAAGCAGTACACGGAGTCGCGCGACTCGCGCGCCAGCCAGTCATTCGAGATCACGCCGTTGTTGCGCGGCAGGCGCCCCGTGCCATACGCGGCATGCCCCGGTCCCGTCTCGGTGTCGCCGTGGAGCAGCGCCGCGCGCGGAAACATGCGCCCCTCGCGCACGAAGCGTCCGAGTCCGCCGGAGAGCCAGGGCGCGAGCCGGTCGAGCGTCTCGGGGACGAGCTGGTCGACGGAGATCGCCACAAGGAGCCGCGCGCGCGGCTTCGAGTCCTGTGCGCCGGAGAGCCCGAGTACGGCGCAGGCGAGCCAAGCGACACTCACGGATCGATCCCGAGGGTCTTGAGGCGGTTGTAGAAGGTGCGGCGTGGGATGCCGAGGATCTTCGCGGCTTCGCCGCGCTTGCCGCCGGTGAGCTCGAGTGTGGCGCGAATCATCTCGGTCTCGACTTCCTCCATGCGCCGGCCGATGAGGCCGCGCACGCCGCCTTGGCCCGCGACGCGCGGCGCCTTGGAGAGGTGCGCGACGAGCTCAGCCCCGAGCAACTCCCCGCCGAGCGCGTGCATGCGCGTGATCTCGTTCTGGAGCTCGCGCACGTTGCCGTGCCAGTCGTGGGCGAGCAGGCGCTCGAGGCACTCGCGTGCGAGCTGCGGACGCGCGCGGCCGGAGGCCTTGTGCTCCTCGTGCAGGCCACCGAGGAACGCGTCGACGAGCACCGGGATGTCCTCGCGGCGCTCGCGCAGCGGCGTCACCTCGACCTGCACGACCTTGCGCCGGTAGTAGAGGGCCTCGCGGAAGCGACCGGCGCTGACCTCGCGCGCGAGATCACGGTGCGTGGCGCTGAGCACGCGCACGTTGACCGGGAGCTCCTCGTTGCCCCCGACGCGCCGCAGTCGCTTCTCCTGCAGCACGCGCAGGAGCTTGGCTTGCAGCGGCAGCGCCAGCTCGCCGATCTCGTCGAGGAAGATCGAGCCGGTGTCGGCCTCGGCGAACAGGCCCAGGCGGTCGGCGCGGGCGTCGGTGAAGGCGCCGCGCGTGTGGCCGAACAGCTCGCTCTCGATGAGGGTCTCGGGCACCGCCGCCAGGTTGACGGCGACGAACGGCCCCTTGGTCCGCGGCGAGTTGTAGTTGATTGCGCGGGCGATAAGCTCCTTG
>SXKQ01000082.1 GCA_005778045.1 Planctomycetia bacterium | reverse complement strand
GCGCGGCTGGCATGTGGACACGCATGTCGGCCGCTCGCGCGACTATCGAATCTCGCTCGCCATCGCCGAGGCTCGCGCGCCCGAACGCTGGCTGCTCGGCGTGGAAGTCGATGGCGCGCACTGGGCCCTCGCGCCCACCACCGTCGACCGCGAGTCCGTGCGCGGCTCGGTACTCGCGGCGCTGGGCTGGAACATCCTGTCGGTCGCCACGCTCGACATCTGGCGCGACCTGCCGCGCGTCGTCGAGACGGTCGACGACGCCGCGCGGCGGGGAATCGAAGCCCGGGAGCGAACCTAGAAATTGACCAGCAGGTTCAGCGATAGAGCGTGGTTCATCCGGTCGTCGCCCGGCCGCGAGATCCACTGGTTCAGGTAGCCGCCCTCGAACGCGATGGTGCGTGCCTCGTCGAGGAACCAACCGAGACCGGCGAACAAGCGATTCTGGCGCAGTCCCCCGTTCTGTCCGAAGTCGGTGTCGTTGAGATCGTAGAACACCTCGTCGATCAGGCTCAGATAGCGTCGGCCATCGGCGCTCGCCGGCCGCGTGTACTTGGCGAGCTGTCGGAAACGCCAGCCCGTGTCCTCAGTCCCCTCGACGAACCGCTGCTCGAGTCGAGAGCGGAACTGAAGCTGGTATGCGCCGTCGACGGGGACGTTCCAAGTGAGCTGCTGCCACACGCGATTCTCGGTGCGATCCGGAGTGCCCGCGGGGAACGTGGTGATGAGCGCGTAGCCCGCGAACACAGTCACCCGATCGGTAAGGGCGTAGCCTAGGCCCGGGCGCACGAATGTCCCGTCGAGATCCTCGCCCTCGTCGCGCCAGCGCGCCTGGACGTCGAGCCACCAGCGCACGTTCTTCCAGTCGGGATGGAGGGACTCGAAGCTCCCCTGCCCCAGCCACATTTCCCACAGGGCTCCATCGTGATCGACTTGGGAGGCCGCGGGACTTGCGAGGAGCAAGGCCGCGGTCGCGGTGAGGGCGAGCGACTTCACGGAGGTCTTCATGGCGTACATGGTGCAATTTGTCCCCGCCGTGCGCGAGCCCCTTGCGAGCCCCGACTGCGTCATGCAGAGACCCGTGACCGTGGCGTAGAATCTGGACGCCATGCTGCGCTCGACTGGCCTCGCGGTTTGCATGTTCTTGGTCGCGTGCTCGCGCTCGGAGCGGGAGGCCGTCGGATCGGGCGTGGCCACGGGATCGCGCTTCGTGCTGGCCGCTCGCGGTCCCGCGGGCCCAGTCCTGCCGGAGCGCGCTCTCTCCCCAACGTGGTTCGAGTTCCTCGGCGACGACGCCGCGCGCGAGCTGCCGGTCCAGTTCTCCCTCGAGAGCCGTCCGACGAGACTGCTCCAGCCCGGCTGGAGCATGAGCGGCGTTGCGCGTTCGCCGGGTGACGGCGGAAAGCTGGCGCTCGAGTACGGAGTGCTCGAGAAGCGCGATGGGGCAAACGCCGCGGCGCTGGAGCTGTGCGTCCGGCTCGAGTCTGGGAGGGAGCTTCGCCAGCGCATCGAGCTCGATCTCGCGCCGCGCTGGCACTCGCTGCTCGTCGACCTCGCGGCCGGCAAGGACGAGGCCGTCGAGCTCACGCTCTCGATCGCGCAGCCCCAGCAGGGCTACGTGCTCGTCGGCCTTCCCGCACCTCGCATGCACGTACCGGAAGCCGCTCCGCGCACCGTGCTCCTGATCACATCCGACACGCACCGCGGCGACCACGTCGAGGGCCTGCCACGGAGCGTCGCGATCGAGACTCCGGCGCTGGGCGAACTCGGCGCGCGAGGCGTGACGTTCACGGACTGCTGGTCGACCATCAACATCACCGTGCCCTCGCATGTGGCCATCCTCGCCGGCCTGCACCCTCGCGACAGCGGCATCACCGACAACCAGACGATGTTCGCGGACGACCCGGTCGTGCTCGCCGAGCACTTCCGCGATGCCGGCTGGCACACGTTCGCGACCACGAGCCTCAACCTGCTCACTCCGGGACATTCCGGTCTTGGACAGGGCTTCGAGCGCATGATCGCTCCGCAGGCCACGCGCCCGTCGCAGAAAACGGTCGATGCTGCGCTACGTCTGCTAGACGAGGCGCGCGATCGTTCCGTGTTCGCGTGGGTCCACGTGTTCGACGCGCACGGGCCATACGAGCCTCCGGCTCCCTTCGACACGCGCTTCTATCCCGCCGGTCGGAACCCGGGTGACCCCGCCATCGTTCCGGAACCGGGCATGCGCGTGCCGCCCAACCTGCCCGGCGTGCGAGATGCCGACTACATCCGCGCTCTCTACCGCGGCGAGATCGCGCATCAGGAGCATCAGCTGCTGCGGCTGCTCGAACATCCGCGCGTGAAGCGGGGCATCGTGGCGCTGACGGGCGACCATGGCGAGGTGCTCGGCCGCCACGGGATCTGGTGGGCGCACAAGGACGTCTACCCCGACACGCTGCATGTCCCACTCGCGATTGCATGGCCGGGCGCGCCCGCCGGTACGCGCTTCGATGCTCCCGTGCAGAACTCTGACCTTGGACGCACGCTGCTCGACCTCGCCGGACTCGGGCGGGCACCGTTCCCCGGTCGCAACCTGTCGCGACTCGAACCCACGAGCGTACCGCGCTTCGCGCTCGCCGGTGCGCGCACAGCTGCGTCGATCACCGCCGATGGATGGCATCTCGTCCTGCAGCTCGTGCTGAGCGAGGAACCGGAGCAGAAGACCCACCGAGATCTACACCAGTTCGAGCTGTTCCGGCTGACGAGCGACCCGGACTGCGAGCGCGACGTCTCGAGCAGCGAGCCCGAACGCGCGAAGCTCCTCCGCCAGCAACTCGTGCAGTGGCTCGCTGGCTGGAAGGGTGAGCGCTTCGCTTCCTTGAAGCGTACGGACGCGGCCACCGTCGCGAATCTCGCGCAGCTCGGCTACGCCTCCAACACCGAAGCCAGCGACGCCGCGGCTCCACTCTTCGATCCCGGCTGCAGTTGCGCCCAGTGCGAGCGTGCGCGCTGAGCCATGAAGGTCACGCGCAACGAACTTCTGGCTCTCGTCGTGATTGTCGCGCTCGCATTCGTGTTGCGCGTGCGCGGCCTGTGCCACCAACTGCCCCACTGGACCTACCTCGACGGCTATGTCGAGTTCGTGCAGGCGAAGCACCTACGCGATCCGCAATCCGTGCAGTGGCCCGACATGAACTTGGGCTACTACCCCTACCTCACGTCCGCAGTGGCCGCAGCACTGCCGGATGTCCCGGCAAGTCGAGACGAAGGCGGCGGCATCGAACGGGCGCTCGCGGCCGCACGAGAGCCTTGGGTCCGCATCCGCCTCGCGTCGATCCTGCTCTCCCTCGGTGCCGTGGTCGGCGCGTGGGCGCTCGCGCGCCGCTTCATGTCGCCGCCCTTCGCCCTGCTGGCGGCAGCGCTCGTCGCGACCAGCCTCGTGCACGTCACGTACTCCTCGGAGCAGCGGCCGCACGGCCCCGCGTCCGGCATGGTGGCGCTCGCGCTTTGGGCGCTCGTCGCGTGGCGCGAACGCGGCTCCGTCCGCGCAGGTCTCGTCGCCGCCGTCGCCGTCACGCTCGCGGTGGCGGCCTTGCAGAGCAGCTTCGCGCTGCTCATCGCCGCCGGTCTCGCATGGTGGCTGCGTGCCCGTCGCGAGAGCCCGACGCGCGAGCTCGGACTCGCGCTTGGAGCGCTTGCGCTCCTCGCTCTGGGCATCCGTCTCGCCTATCCCTTCCACTTCGATGATCGTGCGGGATCCGCCGGCGAGTACGAGACGGGCGCCGAGACGATGTGGATGGGTGGTCACGCGCTGTATACGGAACGCTTCCAAGCCCGGGGCTTTGGCGTGCTTTGGAATACGCTCGCCGGATTCGATCCCTGGTGGCTCGCGCTCTTCATGCTGTCGATCGCGACCTTCCTCGCCGCGCTGCTGCGAGGTCGTGTGGATCGAAGCCGTGCTTCCAGCTCGCCCGCATGGATCTGTCTCGGCTATGCCGCTCCGTTCGTACTGGTGTTCGGCATCTACGACATGACGTACGATCGTTTTGTCTTGCCGCTCGTTCCGCTGCTCTCGCTCATGATCGCATGGGCAGCCTCGCGCGCGTGGGGATCCCTGCGTGAGAGCGCGCGCGGACCATGGGCTGCGCTGGCCGTAGTCGTCATCACGGTCGTTCCTTCGTTCGGCGCGGCGTGGCACCTCGGCACGCTGCGGGAGCGCGAAGACACGTTCGAGAGTGCCGCGCGCTGGCTAGAGCGCAACGCGAAGCCAGGCGAGGACCGCATCCTGCTGCTGCAGAACATCGACCTTCCGCTCGCGTACACGACCGAGTCGCTCGCGGCGCTCAACGACTCGCAGACGCTGTTCTGGACCGCGTTCCAGCGCACGCTGCCGGTCGAGCTGCGGTCGAGCGCGGTCTTTCATGTCGCGCGACCTCAGCGCAAGGACGAAGGGTCCGAGGCCGATGCCGACTACCTGACGCCTGGCAGTCTGCGCGCACAGGGCTTCCGTTACGTGGTCTCGATGCCGCCTCGTCGCGGCGGCATGAACGATGCTGAGGCGGTCGAGTCCCTCAAGGCGCTGCGCAAGGGACTGCAGAAGGTGGCGACCTTCGCGCCCGCAGGCGAGGAAGAGCGCCGCACGCGCGCGCCGGACTTCGGCTTCGGAGTGACGGAGAGCTCGACCGTGTGGAACTTGCTCACGATTCAAGTCTTCGGTCCGCGCATCGAGATCTTCGAGCTCTGAGCGCACGGCTGCGGACGCGCGGGACTGATAGACTCAGACGTCGCCTGCGATGTCCACGCTCCGCTCCCAGCTGCTTGCGCTCCTCTGCATCGTCGCCGCGGCCTTCGCGCTGCGCGTGCGCGGGCTGAACCACCAAGTCCCGCAGTGGACGTACTGGGATGGCTACGTGCTCAAGAGCCAGACCGAGTACCTGCGCGGCGAGCTGAAGCCCGACGGTCCGGATCGCACGCTGGGGTACTACCCCTACCTGTCCGCGGCAGTCGCCGCCCAGCTGCCCGCGATCCTGACGCAACGAGCCAGCGACGAAAGCACCCTGCTCGCTGAAGCACGTGCGCCGTGGATGCGTCCGCGGCTGGCGTCGCTCCTGCTGTCCCTGTTCGCGGTCGTCGGCGCGTGGGGCATGGCCCGCCATTTCGTGCGACCTGGCTACGCGTTGCTGGCGGCCGCGCTGGTGGCGACGAGCCTGCTTCACGTCACGTACTCCACCGCCCAACGCCCGCACGGCGCGGCGTCGGGCATGGCCGCTCTCGGCGTGTGGGCGGCGCTCTACCTGCGTCGCTCCGGCGGCTGGAGTGGAACACTGCTCGCGGCGGCGGGCGCGGCGCTTGCAGTGTCCGCCCTGCAGAGCGGCTTCGCGGTGTTCGTCGCCTGCGCGGTCGCATGGTGGTTCCGCAAGGAGCGTGGGTCGCGCTCGCGCGACTTCCTCGCACTCGCCGTGGGTGCAGTGCTGGTGCTGCTCGTGATCCGCGTGGCCTACCCGTTCCACTTCGATGACCGCTCCGGTGGCGGGACGGCCATGGAGAGCGATGGGCGCACACTCACGCTCGCGGGCCACACGATTCACCTCTCCAAGCTCACGGGGCGCGGATTCTGGATCCTCGGTGGCTCCTTCGCGCTGTTCGATCCGGTGATCACCTTGCTCGCGCTGCTTGCGGTGGTCCTCGGGCTGGTTCGCATGTTCCGCGCGCGAGACGAGTCGGAGCGCGAGCGACGGCGCGACGTGTACGTCGTGCTCGGCTACGCCTTCCCCTATCTCGCGGTCTTCGGTATCTACGATCTGACCTTCGAGCGCTTCGGCCTGCCCATGATTCCGTTGCTCGCTGTAGCCGCAGCTTGTGTCGCGCAGCGGATCGCGGACTTCTTGCCGAGGATCATGGCGATTCCGCTCGCGCGAGTCGCGGCCGCCTTTCTCGTGCTCGCGCTGCCGTCGGCCGCCGCGTGGAAGCTCGGCACGCTGCGCTCCGAGCCGGACACCTACGAGGTCGCGGCTCGCTGGCTGGAAGAACGCGCACTGGCCAACGACGACAAGGTGCTGCTGCTGCAGAACTTCGACCTACCGGTCCCCTATTCCCCGGTTGCGCTGCGCGAGCTCCCGGACACGTCGAGCCTGTACTGGACGCTGGTGCAGAAGCGCGCGCTCACGCCAGATGGCGAGCAATCCGGCCTGCGAGTCGTGCGCCAGCGCCAGCCGATCGTCGACGACGAGGGCGAAGAAGTCGAGCCCGCCGAGCGCGTCTCGCCGGAGTGGCTCGAGCGCGAGGGCGTGCGTTTTGTGGTGGCCCTGCAGGCGAGCCGTGGGCTGCGCGATCCGGCTTCCCTGGACCTCGTGCGCGCGCTCCGCAAGCGCGGCAAGCGCGCCCTGCTGCTCAGTCCGTTCGGCGAGCCGCCGCAGCGCGAGAAGGGCGAACGCGAGCTCGACCTCGGCTTCGGCGTGACCGAGATGGGCACGGCGCTGCAGGTACTGCGCACGCAGACCTACGGTCCCCAGCTCGAGATCTTCGAGCTTTGAGCGGGATGGAACTCTTCGGCCTCCCGCCGATCACGGGCGACCGCTGCGCGCCGCGCTGCGGTCGTTGCGCGCTTCCGCCGCAGTGGTGCCTCTGCAGCGACGTCGTCCCGCGGATGCTCTCGACGCGCGTCGTCGTGCTGCTCCACCGCCGCGAGGTCCACAAGCCAACCAACACGGCGCGCATGGTGCCGATCGCGCTGCGCAACGCGGAGGTGCGCGTGGTCGGCCTGCCGGCCGAGCGCGCGCGGCTCGACAACCTCTCGCCCGCGCCGGCCCTTGCGCTGCTGCTGTTTCCTTCCGCACGATCGGTCGAGCTGTCGCGCGAGTCCGCGCGCGAGCTGTCGTTCGGATCGCCGATCACTCTGGTCGTGCCCGACGGCAACTGGCGCCAAGCCAACAAGATCGCGCTGCACGAAGAGGCGCTCGAGAACCTGCCGCACGTGCGCTTGCCCGCTGGGCCTGAGTCGACCCTGCGCTTGCGCGCCAATCCGGACCCTGCGCGCATCTCGACCTTCGAGGCCATTGCACGCGCGCTGGGAATTCTCGAAGGAGAAGCCATCCAACGCGAGCTCGAACATGCGCTGGCGCTGAAGGTCGAGCGTACGCGCTGGACACGCAAGCCACCGAGCCGCGAAGAGATCGAGAGCTCGCCCTACCGCCCCGGCGGTCGCGCTCCTTGAACGGGCCTACTTGAACAGGCCGGCGTCACGATATTCGAAGAACACGCGCGCGAAGCGCTGCAGCTGCGGGCGGTGTTGCGCTCCGAAGCTCAGGAGCAGCACGTGCTCGACCACCGAGCGCGCAGCCTTGGCGGAATCGACGTCGTTCGTCGCGCGCCCGGCGCCGTTGAGCACTTCCATGTAGACGCTCGCGCCGCCACCGGCCTTGGCGATCTGCTCGAAATCGGCCTTGCAAGCAAAGCTCGTCGCGATGGTCGAGGTGATGAAGGGCTTGAGCGGCTCGCGCTTCCCCGACAGAGGCTTGCTGCCACGAACGAAGGGCTTGTCGTGCGCGTCCTTCACGAGCTTCAGGATCGCCTCCATCGACGTGGGATGGGGCGGAGCGTCGCCGATCACGAGGATCAGGCGATTGGCTTCCTTGTTCCAGTCCATCTCCTTGCCGAGCGCGACCTCGAGCCCCTTGTCGACGTTCTCCGGCAGGTCGCCGCCGCCGTTGGCGACGAGCTTCGCGAGGATCTCGCGCACCACGTCCTGCTTCTTCGTCATGGGGACGAGCAGCTGCGCGCCGTCGGAGAAGTCCGTGACGTCCTTGAAGTGCACGACGCCGAGGCGCAGCTTCGGTGCAACGCCCGAGAGCAGGCTCACCATGTCGTAGATCGCGTCCCGCGCGATGTCGATCGCGGCCTGCATGCTGCTGGTCGAGTCGATCACGATCGCGACGTCGAGGCCTGCGTCCCGCAAGTCGAACGCGCGCTCGACGAAGGCGCCCGCCGAGCTGCGCTCGTCGGAAGCACCCGACGGAGGAGGCTGCCAAGGCTTCGGCACGTAGGTCTCACGCCGCTCCTGCCAGAAGCGCTTCCACGCCTTGCGCTCGAGGGCAGGACCATCTGCGAAGAGCCGGCCGAGAACCTCCGTCGTGCGCGACGCAAACAGGTCGTTCTTCTCCTTCGAGACGACTTCGACCAGCCCGTCGACGATCTCCGGCGTGGCTACGCACGCGAGCTTCGCAGGCTCCATGCCGTGCAGCACCTCGACGGCGTAGGGCCGCAGTCGCACATCCTCTGCGCGCAGGGCTGCCGCAAGCGGCACGGCTCCAGCGGGATGGAAGTCGTTGCCCAGGGATAGCAGCACGATCGCCTGCAACGCCCAGTGCTCCGCCGTGCCGTAGCTGCGCGCGACCGCCTCGGTCAGCGTCTTGTCGAGCGGCTTCGGCGGCTCGACCTTTTCTTCCGGCTGCGCCGGGGCCTGAGGCGGTTGCACAGGTCCCGGGGGTGGCTTCAGCTGCGCGAACGCGGGCGTGGCCAGCAGGGCAGCGAGCGCGAGGAACGAAAGCTTGTAGCGGTGGAGCATCGGAGTTCCATAGGTCTACACCGGACCGGCTCGGGCGTCACGGGGATACGCTGCTTCCGGGCCGAGGTGGCCGCACACGCGTCGAGCGGTCACAATGCGCCGCATGCCCAAGCAAGAGCCGCCGAGCCTGTTTTCCGATCTCCCTTCCGCGCCGGCCGGGACCCAGCGCGTGGCCTTCGACATCGAGACGGCCAACTTGATCGAGCTCGCACCCGGACAAGACCTCGACTCGGCCGGTCCGCTCGACATTTCCTGTGCGGCGGCCGTCACGGACACCGGCGCATTGCGGCACTGGTACATGCAGGACGATCGCGGGGCGCCGTACGGCACGCTCGACGAGGCCACGGCGAACGCGATGCTCGCGTGGCTGCGGGGGCAGCAGCTCGCGGGCGCGAAGGTCTGCGCCTGGAACGGGCTCTCGTTCGACCTGCGCTGGATCGCGCACGCCGCGCGCGATCGCAGGCTCGCCGCCGAGATCGCGCTCGACCTCTATGATCCGATGTTCCAGTTCATGTGCCAGCGTGGGTTCCCCATCGGACTCGCTTCCGTCGGCGAAGCCCTCGGTGTCGGCGAGAAGAAGCTGATGAGCGGGGCCGACGCGCCTCGTGAGTGGGCCGAGGGCGATCGCCGCAAGGTGCTCGACTACGTGGCGGGAGACTGCCGCATCACCGAGGCGATCGTCGCGCGCATCGAGGAGCTGCGCGAGGTGCGCTGGAAGACCAAGAAGGGCACGACTTCGCGCGAGTCCTTCCCGCGCCTGCTCAAGGTCCGCGAGTGCCTCGCGCTGCCCCTCCCCGACACCTCGTGGATGAGCGAGCCGATTCCGCGCTCGAAGTTCCACGCCTGGCTCGAGCTCAAGGCGTGAGCACCGCTCAGCTTCGCGAGCGCTTCTTCGCGACCTGCGCCCCCGGCCTCGAGCCGGTGCTCCACAGGGAGGCGCGCGAGCTCGGGCTATCGAAGGTCGAGCGGCAGGTCGGCGGCGTGTACTTCGAAGGCACGCTCCATGACGCGCTGCGCGCGAACCTCTGGCTGCGTACGGCGATCCGCGTGCTGATGCGCGTCGCGCGCTTCGAGGCCCGCGACGCGGACATGCTCTACGCCGGCGCGCGACAGGTGGAGTGGGAACGCTTCGTGAAGCCAGACGGCACGCTGGTCGTCGACGCGCACACCGCGAGCTCCGAGCTCGACCACTCGCTATTCATCGAGCAGCGCGTGAAGGACGCGATCTGTGACTCCCTGCGCGAGAAGCACGGCACGCGGCCGACCGTCGCCAAGGAAGACGCCGAGCTCGGCGTATACGCGCATGTGTTCCGCGACCGCTGCACGCTGCTCGTCGACACCTCGGGCGATTCGCTGCACAAGCGCGGCTGGCGGCGCTTCCAGGGTCGGGCCCCGCTCGCGGAGACGTTCGCGGCCGCTCTCGTGCAGATCTCCAGCTGGGACCAGCGCGCTCCATTCGTCGACCCGCTCTGCGGCTCGGGCACGGTCTTGGTCGAGGCCGCGATGATCGCGCGCAACATGGCGCCCGGCTTGTTCCGCGAGCGCTTCGGCTGTGAGCGCTGGCCCGGACACGACGCGAATCTCGGCGCGAAGCTGCGCAAGGACGCGCGTGCCGCCGCGCGGCCGTCGAAGGGTCGCCTTCTCGGTCGGGATCTCGACGCGAAGATGCTCGAGGGTGCGCGCGAGAATGTCGCGGCCGCGGGGCTGGAGGGAGCGATCGACTTCGAGCAGGGCAACGCGCTCGACTTCATCCCGCGCAAAGGCTGGGGTGCCTGGATCGCGAGCAATCCCCCGTGGGGGGAGCGCATTGGAGATACGCGTGACGTCGCGCGGCTCTACCGCGACTTTGGCGCGTGGATGCGCGCGCGCTGCGCCGGCTTCCACGTCGCGTTGCTCGTCCCGACCGGAGCCATCGCGCACGAGCTCGGCCTCAAGGGCGCGGAGTCCACGCGCGTCCTCAATGGCGGAATCGAGTGCTCGATCCTGCGCGCGGATCTCTGAAACAAATACGCTGGCGCTGAACGCCCGGAGGCGCGATCCGGTTCCGTGCGCTCCCCAAGATCGTCCTGTTGGTGCGAGTCGCAGGGTTGCAACTCGCCCTGCTCATCTCTTCGCTGGTCGCGGCTTCCTCGCCCGGCCGGCTGCCGCTGATCTTCCAGAATGTCGAGGCGTCCGGCGGCGTACTGCGAGACTCCATCGATCACCTGCAAGTCGACGAGTCCCCCAAGCTCGATCGCGCGCGTCTCGGCGGACTGCTGCTGCCCGACGGCTCGCTCGCTGCGCTCGATCCCGCTTGCATCGACCACGGGACATGGAGCGCGAACTCCACTTGGACTGCCAGCCCCGACCCGGGCTGCTCGACCCGCGCTCACTGTCGATGTGGAAGGTCAGCCTCGTCGACAAGCCCGGCGGTGACTGGACAGCAGTGCACGTGCTGCTCGTCGCGGAGGCGCGCCTCCCTGCGGCTCGTATCGCGAGCCCACCATGACTGCGTCGCGCTGCCGCAGCCAGCTCCAGCGTGATGCCGGCGTGCTTCGCGACGACCACGAACGCTCCGGCCGCGCTCCTCGCCGCGGCCCGCTCGCTGCGCATCTGCACCGTCCCGTTCGAGAGCTAATTTCAGTTCTTCCTGCGCTGCCTGAGTATGAACGCGCAGGTCACGTGCGTCGCCTCTCTCTGGTCGTTCAGCACTGATCGCTTTTCGGCGCACGCGTCCACCGCGCTCTCGTTTCCGTACATCGGCGTCTACACGACAGCGAACCATCCGTGGACCACGCCAGACGCACCGGGCTCGCTCCAGCAGATGTGCGACGAGCTCCGCCTCGCATGGACGGGCGCGGTCCGCGCCGATGGCTACTTCGGACAGTTCACGAGCGGAGCCATGATCGGCGGCGGGGCCGCAGCCCTGAACAAGCGCGCGAGCACGAGCTTGAGTTTCAGTATGTCGGGAAACCTCGACGGACTCGCCGCATTATCGTTCTCGCAGAAGCCCGCCATCTGGGCCTTCTGCGTTTGGGCGCACGAGCGAGGCCGCGCATTCAACGCGATCCACAGGCATGAGCACTTTCTGTCGATCGATCGGTGCGAGTCGCTGCAGTCTCCCGGCCCCGGCCAGACCCCGCAGGTGTGCACGTCGGGTGGCACGCTGATGAGATACAGCGCCTGCTGCCCGAATGGCGCGGCCAAGATCGCGACGCAGTTCCGTCCCGTTTCCACGCAGGACATGACGGCTGCCGCACTCGCGAACGTGCCGCCGAGCGCACAGCTCTCCGGCTCCGGGCTCACGACGGCGGTGCCCGGCCGACCCACCCCGGTGGTCGCCCATATGAGCGGCACGCCGAGCGGATCGGTCGAACTGGTGGGGCGCGCGAGCGCGGCCATATCCGTGGCAGCGCATCACGTCGACGAGTGGCGGCGGAGGGAGCTTCACGGATTCGCTGCCTGCGCTTGCCTGCAACGGCGCTCCCGCGCAGATCTCCGCCAGCGGCACGGCGAGTGTTGCCCAGAACAACCTCGCGCTGCAGGCGTCACCGATTCCGACGGCCAATAGCGGCATGCTCCTCTACGGGCTGCGGCCCTCGCAGACGCCCTGCTCCAAGGGTGTCGAGCGCCTGACGAGCCCGATCCGCCGCCTAACGGTCAGATCGTCCTCGGGGACGACGCTGGCCCACGCCGTCAACTTCAACGCAGGCTCGGCCACCGGGGTGATCCTCGCGGGCAACACGTGGCAGTTCCAAGGACGGTTCCGCGACAACGCGGCCAGCGGTTCGGGTACCAAGCTGTCCGATGGGCTGCGCATCACCTTCGAGTGGCGGCCTAGGCCGAAGATAGGTGACCCGCGGACGCGCACGACGCGTCATGATGAAGACATGCTCCTGCGTGCCCCATCGATGGAGAACACCGCGTTGCGTCGTCCCGTGCTCTCCAGCCTCGTCCTCGGCTTCGCCCTGATCGGACCCACGTTCGCCCAACAGCAGCTGCCGCTCGCTCTCGCGGGCGCCGAGCCCGCGACGGGTGGACTCGTTTGGTCGCTCGATCACGCGGGCGTGGAGGCGCTCGACGACCTCTCGCTCGCCACGTTCGCGCAGGTACCGCTGCCCGATGGCAGCGTCGTCGGTCTCGTGCTCGAGCGCATTCGCTCGGAGCGCTACGGCTTTGTGTTCCATGTCGATGGCGCGCCCGCGGGTAACTTGCTCGACGGGCTCGCGCTCTCGCTCTGGAAGGGCGAGGTCGCCGGGCTCCCAGGCAGCGACGTGCGGCTCGCGTTCTCGCACCTCGGGGCCCAAGGCTGGATCGACACCGGTGCGGAGCTCGTGCACCTCGTGACGCGGCCCGCGGCCGGCAACGACTGGTGGAACGGCGATGTGCTGATGGCGAGCGAGAGTGGCCTTCTCGGTCTCGGCGCCACGTCGGGCGCGAGCTGCTCGATGCTGCGCGCGCCGCGCTCTCCGGCGCAGCCGACTCAGGTAACGCTTGGCGGCGGCGCGCAGCTGCTCGGCCCGGGCTCGTGCAGCTTCCGCGAGTGCAAGATCGCGCTCGAGAGCGACTTCCAGTACTTCCAACGCTTCGGCAGCGCCGCCGCGCAGGCGGCCTACACGGCGACGCTGTGGTCGTTCATCTCGGATCGCTACGAGACGCAGGTCGGCACGATCCTCACCTTCCCCTACGTCGGCTTCTACACGAGTTCGAATGACCCTTGGACGACGCCGGACGCTCCCGGCAACGCGGGCCAGATGCTCGGCGAGTTTCAGGCCGCGTGGGTGGGCAACATTCCCGGTGGAGCGCGCCTTGGCCACTTCATCAGCGGCGCGGGCCTCGGCGGAGGCGTCGCGTGGCTCGGCGTGCTGTGTGACGGCACCTACAACTTCGCCGTGTCGGGCAACCTCGACGCGTCCGTGCCCTTCCCCGTGCAGCAGAGCCCCGCGAACTGGGACTTCATGGTGTGCGCGCACGAGCTCGGCCACAACTTCTCGGCGCCGCACACGCACGACTACTGCCCGCCGGTCGACGAGTGCTCGCCCGCCGGCTACTTCGGCGGCTGCCAGTCGCAGCAGGTGTGCACGAACCAGGGCACGCTGATGAGCTACTGCCACCTGTGCGCGGGCGGGCTCGGCAACGTGAGCCCCTCGTACCACCCGCGCTCGCTGCAGGACATGACGGGTGCAGCGCAGGCATGCCTGCCCGTGTACGAAGGCCTCCGCGGCACGACTCCGACGCTGCTCGCTCCGCAGCAACCCGCGAGCGTGAGCGCGACGATCTCCGGCGTACCGCTCGGGCCCGTGCGCGCGTTCTGGCGCGCGAGCCCCGGCATGGCGTGGCAGTCCACGACGCTCGCGGCGCAGGGCGGTGGGTTGTACGCCGGAGCCTTGCCGACGTTCGCGTGCTCGGACACGCCGCAGTGGTACTACGAGTTCGACGAGCAGAGCTGCGGCACGCTGCGCTTTCCTGCGAGCGCGCCCGCGACGCCCCACTCCGCCATCGTCGGCACGCCGGGCATCGCCTTCGCGGACAACTTCGAGGCGGACCTCGGCTGGAGCGCGGTCAACCTCGGCGCCAGCGGCGGCCAGTGGCAGCGCGGGGTTCCCGTCAACGACCCGAACTGGGGCTTCGCGCCGCTCTCCGATGGCGACGGCTCGGGCTCGTGCTGGCTCACGGGCAACGTGCTCGGCAACAGCGACGTCGACGTCGGTTCGGTGATGCTGCTCTCTCCGCCGCTCGACCTGCGCGGCACGGACGTCTCGATCGAGTACCAATACTTCCTGCGCCTCTCGATCGCCAACGGCGTCGACGTGTTCAAGGTCGAGGTGAGCCCGACGGGCGGCGTCGGCCCGTGGATCGAGATCGCGCGCCATTCGACCAACGGCACCAACTGGCGCTCGCACTCGATCTCGGCCGCCTCGATCGCCGCGCTCGGAGTGCCGATCGGCGCCAACATGCGCGTGCGCATCACGGTCAACGACAGCGGCGCCCCGTCGACGGTCGAGGCTGCCCTCGATGCCTTCCGCGTCAGCAGGATCAACTGCCAAGGCCCCCTCGGGCTCTCGTTCTGCATCGGGTTCCCCAACTCGAGCGGCGCGGCGGCGCTGATGTCCGCCTCCGGCTCCACGAGCGTCGCGGCGAACAACCTCGTGCTCCGAGCGGCCCCCGTCCCGTCTCTCACCTACGGCCTGTTCCTGTTCGGGAGCTCGACCACGACCGTCAACTTCAGCAGCGGCATCAAGTGCGTCGGCAACCCGACGCTGCGCCTGCCGGTGGAGTCGGGCAACGCTGCGAGCCTCGTCCATACCGTGGACCTCGCGGCCGGCTCCGCGGTCGGCGCGCTGGTGCCCGGCACGACCTGGTACTTCCAGGCCTGGTTCCGCGACAACGGCTTCGGCAGCGCGTCGACGGCGCTCTCCAACGGACTGCGGCTCACCTTCACGCCCTAATCTGTACGGCGCGCCCCCTTTTTTGCCCGCCTGATGCATCCTCGGGGGTAGGAAACAATGAATTGGAACCCGGGCTTTCGAGCGCGCGTCCAAGACTCGTTCCTGCCCACCTCCACGGCCCCAAGGCTCTTCCTCCGTGCAGATCCCGTCCCTCCCCGTCGCCCTCGCCAGCCTCGTCCTCACGGCCCCGGTCCCCGCCCAGTCGACCTTCCCGCTCGACCTCGCCGGGAACGACAGCGCGAGCGGCGGCCTGCGCTACACGATCGCGCATGAGCGCATCGAAGACCTCGTCGGCCCCGCCGCGACCACGCTCTCGGGTGTGCTGCTGCCCGACGGCCGCCTCGTGGATCTCGACCTGCGCCGCATCGACCACGAGCGCATGGGCTTCCGCTTCCACGTCGACGGCGAGCTGCGCGCGGACCTACTCGACGGCCTCGACCTCTCGATCTGGAAGGGCTCGATCGCGGGCCTGCCGGGGAGCGACGCGATGCTCTCCTTCTCGCACGTCGGCGCGCAGGGCTGGATCCACACGGGCTCCGGGCTCGTGCACCTGATCACGCGCCCCGCCTCGAACGGCGACTGGCAGTCCGGCGACGTGCTCGTGGTCGACGAGAGCGAGCTCAACGCGCGCGGCATGGCGCTCGCGAACGACTGCAACGTGCTGCCCAGACCCGGCAGTGCAGTGGCTCCGTTGCAGCAGCCCGCGACACCCGGCGCATCGCAGCTCCTCGGCGGCGGCTGCGCTCTGCGCGAGTGCAAGGTCTCGATCGAGAGCGACTACCAGTACTACACGCGCTTCAACAACACGAGCGTACAAGCGGCCTATACCACGACGCTCTGGTCGTTCATCTCCGATCGCTACGAGACGCAGTCCTCCACGATCCTGACCTTCCCCTACGTCGGCTTCTACTCGACCGCCAGCGACCCGTGGACCACGCCGGACGCGCCGGGCTCTTCCAGCGCCATGCTGAACGAGTTCCGCACGGCATGGGTCGGCAACATTCCCAACGGTGGTCGCATCGGCCACTTCATGAGCGGCGCCGCGCTCGGCGGAGGCGTCGCGTGGCTCAACGTGCTGTGCGACAACAACTACAACTTCGCCGTGTCCGGCAACCTCAACGGGACGATCAGCTTCCCGATCCAGCAGCAGCCCAACAACTGGGACTTCATCGTCTGCGCGCACGAGGTCGGCCACAACTTCAACGCGCGCCACACGCACGACTACTGCCCGCCGCTCGACCAGTGCCCATCGTCGCAGTATTTCGGCTCGTGCCAGACCGCACAGGTGTGCTCGAGCCAGGGCACGATCATGAGCTACTGCCACCTGTGCTCGGGCGGCACCGCGAACATCACCACCTACTTCCATCCGGGCTCGGCGACGGACATGACCAACGCCGCCAACGGCTGTCTTCCCGTCTACGCGGGCGTCACGGGCAGCGAACTCGCGCTCGTGACGCCGCTGCAGCCGACTCCGGTGACGGCGACCATCGCGGGCGTCGCCACCGGCCCCGTGCGTCTGCGTTGGCGTGCGAGCCCGGGCTCGGCGTGGGCGACGGTGACCATGACGAGCAACGGCAACGGAACGCACTCCGCTTCGCTGCCGGCGTTCCTGTGCACCGAGACGCCGCAGTGGTACTACGAGTTCGACGAGCAGACCTGCGGCCAGATGAGCTACCCCGTCGGCGCGCCCGCCGCCCCGCTCTCGGCTCAGGTCGGATCGCTCGCGACGACCTTCAGCGACAACTTCCAGTCGGACCTCGGCTGGACGACGGCCGTGGTCGGCGCGAGCGCGGGCCAGTGGCAGCGCGGCGTGCCCGTCAACGACAACGGCTGGGCCTATGACCCCGCGACCGACGGCGACGGCTCGGGCTCGTGCTGGCTCACGCAGAACGCGGCGGGCAACACGGACGTCGACGGCGGCTCGGTGCAGCTCTTCTCACCCGCGCTCGACCTCTCGATCCCGAACGCGCGCATCAATTACGTCTACTACCTGCGGCTCACGGTCGCGGACGGCGTCGACGCGCTCACGTTCGACATCAGCTCGAGCGGTCTCGCGGGCCCGTGGACGCAGATTGCGCGCCACACGAGCAACGACACGGCGTGGCGCTCGGGCTCGATCACCGGCGGGTCGATCGCGGCGCTCGGCGTCCCGCTCGGCGCGAACATGCGCGTCCGCGTGACGGCCAACGACAGTGGCACGGCCTCGATCGTCGAAGCAGGCTTCGACCAATTCGGCATCTCGGGTCAGAGCTGCACGAGCGGCATCGGCTTCGCGTACTGCACGTCGAGCACGAACTCGAGCGGCTCCGCGGCGCTGATCTCCGCCACGGGCAGCGCGAGCATCGCCGCCAACGACCTCGTGCTCTCCGCCGGCCCGGTTCCGGCCGGATCCGCGGGCCTGTTCCTGTTCGGCTCGAGCGTGTCCCAGACGCCCTTCGGCAATGGCACGAAGTGCGTGGCGAGCCCCATGCGCCGCCTCGGCATCTCCATTGCCGTTGGAGGCACGCTCTCCGACGCCGTGGACAACGCGCAGGCCCCCGCCGCCGGAGCGCTTGTCTCCGGCAGCACCTGGTTCTTCCAGTGCTGGTTCCGCGACACCGCCGATGGCGGCTCGAACACGAACCTCTCGAACGGCCTGCGCGTGACCTTCGTGCCGTAGCGGACCATCATCACGCTAGGGTGATCTCAGCGCGGGGCGCGTGCGGGCTCGTCCCGGCGCGCCCCGCTTGATGTCAGTCGTACCCTGAACACAGCTCCAACCGCCGCCGATGGCGCGCTGGAGTGAGGTCAGCGACTCCTCGCGCGGCGCAGTATTCGTCGGCTCGGACGGCGTGGTGCTGATGCCCCGAGGCGAAACCCCACAGCGACGACAGAAGGAGTACGAGCAGCAGGTCGGGTTCGCCCGCTCGCTCGAACGGGGAGTGGCGTTCTCCGGCGACTTCGGGCTCGGCTTCCTGCCGTGGGATGGACTCCATGGGCCGGTCTCACTCGCTCGCTGGGAGCTCGAACCTACGGAAGACGGCGAGCAGCCGTCATTTTGGATGGAGACGCTCGTCGCACGCGGGGATCGTGTCATCGCAGTCGATGAAGAACGGCAGGCACGGACTCTCGATGCTGCGAACATGTGCAGGCGCAGCGAGAAGCCACTGCCTCGAGCGGTGCTCGACATCGAGCTCGCGGGCGAACGCGCAGTACTCGCCGCATTCGTGACAGCCAGCGAGAGCATCGACGGGCAGGAGTCTCCGGTCGACGAGTTTTACTGCTTCTGGTCGGACGACGGCCACCTGTGGCAGGAGACTACTTGCCGAGCGACTTCGACCGCCGCAACGAGAGGAGCTGGCAGGTCGTGGGCGATGGCGACCTGTGGGCGATCGACCTCGGGAACGCACAGCTCCTCACGTCGAAGGATGGCAAGAGCTGGAGCCGGGAGACGATGCCGGCCAGCGAGGAGACCTGCGTGGCCGCACCGCAGTCGTCGAAGGCAAGCTGCATGGGCTCGACACGCTGCCGGCGAAGCCCCAGATCCTCCATGTGCGCCAGCCGGACGCGACGTGGCAGTCGCGGGCCCTGCCCGTTGAGTCAGACGGCCGGTTCCTTGTTCTGGCGCAAGATCGGCTGCTCGTGTTCGGAAGCCGCGATGCAGCTGAAGTCCCGAACCTGATGCCGCTCGGGGTGTTTCTAGAGCCGCGCGAGCGCCCGACACTGCGCGAGTGCACGTCGTTCCGCTACTCGCCCCCCGACGCGCGGTCCTTCGCGCTCGGCGTGCTCCGCGATCGCGTGGCCGCATGCTCCCAGTCGCGCTTCTCGAACGACTCCTTGCTGCTCGGCCTCAAGGACCGCGCGTGGGAGCTCATCTAATCCCAACGGGATCCGGACATCTACTTGGCCAAACGCGACACGCCGCAGCCCAGCGGCCTCGTGCGCTCGCGCTGCGGAGCAGGCGTGCGCGTGACGATCGACGAGACGGCCGCTACGAGCGCGTCGTCGACGACCGTTTCCGCGCGGCATGGCAGTTCGACGAGGCGCGGCGTCTGGTCACTTTGGCCTACGGGGCGGGCCAGTGGGCCGCTCTCGACGTCGAAGGACGGCTGCTGCTCTCGCGCAACGCACTCGAGTCGCGCTACAACCTCGCGGATTCCCTGCGCTTCGTGCAGCTCGCGGGCAGCTCCAGCGAACTGGTGGCGACCACGAGCGAGAGCCAAGTCCTGTCCTGTCGCTGCGCACCGGACTCCCTCGCGAGCGCTCCCGTGCTCGACGTCCGCTCGAGCGGCTCGCCCGACGCAGTCGCCGCATCGTTCGCTGCCTCGGACCCAAGCCGGTCTCGGCCGCGCGCAGGACGCCCAGCAGGCCTACAGCGCAGATGTCACGGCCAGCGACCTCCTCGATGGCGCGGGGACTACGACGGCACGACACTGGCGCTGCATTCAGGTGCGGACCTGTACCTCACGAGGAATGCCTTCGCATTCCAGCGTGTCGCGATCCCGGATGCAGTGCCTGCGCTTCGGACGCGGCTCGACTTCCACGCGCGACACCTGTAGCTCACGAGATGGAATGACCTGAGCACGGAGGCCGTCCACGACGTGCGCTCCAACGTGCGGTGGTTTTCGAGCGCGGGCGTCGCGCAGGGCGTGCGGCGCATTCCGAACGGTGTACTGCTCGACTCGACGAGCGACGGAGAGCGCGTCGCGTTCCTGAGCTCCGACTGAGGCACGGGCTATTCGCAGGGTCGACTTCACTGGACTCCCGAAGGCGGCGCCGCATGTCGCGAGGACGTGCTGCCCGTCTGGGTCCAGCCGAGCTGGTACGACGGCAGCGTCTCCAAGTCCCTGGGAGCGCTGGCCTGCGGCAACGCTTCGTGGGTCGTCCTTGGATACGCCCAGCGGCCCGAGAGAGGGCGCGCCGCCGTGGCCAACTCGCGCGACCTCGTCACGTGGACGACCCACCTGCTCCCGGACATGGTCGAGGCGCCCTACGCGCTGGCGTCTGCGCAGCAGCGCTTCCTCGCCCTCGCTCCCACCCGCGAGAAAGCGGGCACGGACCGGCTCTCCTCGACACATGGGGTCGACTGGAAGATCGAGCGCCTCGGCTCGCTCCCGCGCTTGCAGCCGGGGATCGGCCGGACGCACACCTACCTCCACACGCACTCGCTCGCGCACACGCAGAATGAGCAGGGCGGCTGGCGCAAGCTCGTAACGCCCGACAGCGATTTGCGCTGGATGACCGAGGACAACGACGCGCTGTTCTATCCCTCCGAAGGTGGGATGCGCCGGAGTCGCAGCGGCAATCACTTGATGCTCCTCCGCACTCCCGCACCTTCCGCCGCGGTCTTCGCTGGGAATCCGGCCTACTTTGCCTTCCAGCCGCAATCTAGAGACGAGGCGCTCGCGGACCTGAGGAACGCGCTCGCGGGGACGTCGCGTGAGAGCGACACGTGCAAGCGCGTCGACAAGCACGTCGCGGAGCAGCGTTTCATGAGCGAGGATCGCGCTCGCAAGCTGGTGCTCTCGGTGTTCGAGAAGCGCCGCACGCCGAACATGTTCTTCCGTCTGGCGGAAGTCGTGTCCTCGCCGATGGTGAACAAGTTCGCGAAGGAGCTGCTCACGACGACGGAGCAGTCCTTGCTGCGCGACTACGTGCAGGCGGCCAAGCAGTGCTCGGGGCGTCTCGCGGATCAGCTCTACCTCGCGATTCCGACGCGCGAGTCGGCACTCATCGAGAAGCCGGGCCAGCCGCCCTTCGATATCGGCGGCGCGTGGAAGCGCTACGAAGAGGGCAGCGTGAGCGCGGCCTTCGACCTCGCCGCAATCTACGCCCGAGGCGATGGTGTCGAGCAGGACGTGAACCGGGCGATGCAGCCACGCGAGCGCGTCGTCGCACGGCTTGGCGAGGACCCGGAGCCGGACAGCCTCGCCGCCGCGGGCTCGATCATCGGACTGCTCGACTCGGGTCTCGCCGACCACAGGGCGCTGCGTTTCGTCGCGTCGGCCGAAAAGCTGCGCAAGGCCGCCGAACTGAACTCGTGGCATGCCCAGTACATCATGGCCCGTGAGTGCCTGATGAACGGGTGCATGACGTTCGGCACGGTCGATCAGGCGTACCTGTGACTGCTCCACTCCGCGAGGCACGGGGGGCTACGGCGACTGCATGAACCTGCTCGGCATCGTCGTCAGCGAGGGCATCGGCACGGATGCGAACGAGAGCATCGCGGAGCGCTGATACGAGATCGGCGCGACCTACGGTTCCCCCGAGGTTGCGACGAACCTGCAGGACTTGCGCGAGCGATGCGCCACGTGGGGCGCCATGGCCGACAGCCTGCAGCAGAGCAATGCGACGATGAACCTCATGACGGAGGCCATGGGGTTCCACTCCGACCTGCTGAACTCTGCGCTGGAGTACACGGAGCCGGCCGAAGCACCGAAAGACCGCGTGGGAAGCGTGATCGGCACCTATACGGCCGAGGGCTTCCAGCTCGCGTACGTGATGCACTTCGCGCGCACCGACGGGGACTACCGGGTGTTCGTGCGTTCGCAGCGCACGTTGCAGAACACGAGCACCAATCCGCCGACGGAGCGCACCGTGTGGAACTGGACCACGAAGCTCGCCGGCAGCGCCGAACTGGACAACTTCATGTTGACCGGGACGTCGCTCCAGCGCTGCCCCGATTGCGACCTGCGTGGCACCGCGCTCGAAGACCAGAAGGTCGAGCGCGTCTGTGGGCGCTGCGCGGGCCGAGGGCTCGCGTTGCGCTATTGAGTCACGCCGCCGGTCCGGTCTCGGAGAGCTTGAGCAAGGCGAGGATCGCCGTCATCGCGAGCATGCTCAGCGCAGGGAGCGACTTCGGGAACGGGTCTTGGATCTTGAGGTGCATGGCGAGGGCGCCGAGCATCAGCACGGCGAGCACGCCGGCTGCATACAGGACGAGCGTGGGGATCCACAGGCCCGCGAGCAGCGCCGCCGCCGCGCCGAGTTTGAGCGCACCGACGCCGAAGAAGACGGCATCCGGGAGGCCGTAGGCTGCGAACTCTTGGTGAAGACTGGAGGCGCTGCCGCCGCGGAAGGCCGTGGGCTTACCGCGTCGCAGCAGCCAGACGTTGAGCAGGCCGAGCGCGAGGACCAGTTGGAGCAGCGAAGCGAGGTTGATAGGCGGCATGGTGGTGCTGATCTTCGGTATGCTAGCTTCCTGAGTGACTTCGGGCGCCGGCGCGCCGCGGATTCGAACTAGAAGGACGGTTTCGTTGGATCTCCCCTCCGCGCTCCGGGCGCTCTCTGCCGGCGCGTTCTTGTTTTACGGCGCCCTGTGCCTCATCTCGCCCGCCATGGTGACCGAGTTCGAGCGCTACCGCCTCCCCCGCCTGCGCGTCCTCACTGCCCTCTTGGAAATCGCGGGAGCGCTCGGCCTGATTCTGGCCCCGACCCCGCTCTGGGAGGCCGCCGCGGCTGCGGGTCTGTGCGCCCTGATGCTCGCCGCCCTGCTCGTGCGCCTGCGCATCCGCGACCCTTGGTACGCGATGCTGCCCGCTGGGCTGCTGCTCGTGGCCAACGCCTGGCTCGCCCGCCACGCCCTCGCGGCCTGAGTCGCCGTTCGGGGTGCCTTTGCGGGGTGCTCAGTCCCGAAAGTGCCCTTCCTGACGTCCGTAACCGCGCGCGATCTCCGATTATTATACTTGGCGGTATAATACTGGACGATACACTCCGGCCATGAGCGAGCAGTCCAAGGGCGGTACGAGCGGGGCTGGCGTACCCCCCTTCCTCGGTCGCGAGCGCGAGCTCGCCTTCCTCCACGAGCTGGCGGACTCGGGCCGCCCGGAGCTGTTCGTGCTCTACGGCCGGCGCCGGGTTGGCAAGACCGAGCTGCTCCAGCAGTTCTGCTCCGGCCGCAAGGCCGTGTACTTCCTCGCGGCGCAGGTCCGCGACCGCGACAACCTGCGCGCCTTCCGTGCCGCCATCGCGAACGAGCTCGGCGACACCCTCGCCGGCGACGTCGAGTTCCCCGACTGGAGCGCGGCGCTCGGTTTCCTCGCGGAGCGCGCGGCGGGCGAGCGCCTCGTCGTCGTTCTCGACGAGTTCCCCTACCTGTGCGAGGCGCAGAAGAGCGTGCCGTCGCAGCTGCAGCGCTTCTGGGACACGCGCGGCAAGCATAGCTCGCTGATGCTGGTGCTGTGCGGCAGCCAGGTCTCGTTCATGGAGAACGAGGTGCTCGCCGAGCGCTCGCCGCTCTTCGGGCGTCGCACCGCGCAGCGCCGCCTCGAGCCCCTGCGCCCGCTCGAAACGCTGCCCTTCTTCCCGCACTGGAAGCTCGAGGAGCGCGTGCTCGGCTACTCGGTGCTCGGCGGCATGCCGGCCTACCTGCGCCGCTTCGACAGCAAGCGCGCCCTGCGCGAGAACCTGCTGCGCGACGTGCTGCGACCCGAGGGCTTCCTGTTCGACGAGGTGCAGTTCCTCCTGCGCTCCGAGCTCTCCAACCCCGCCACCTACAACTCGCTGCTCGCCGCCATCGCGCGCGGCGCGAGCAAGCTCAACGACATCGCCACCGATGTCGGCGTCGATTCGACGACCGCCAACAAGTACCTGCACACGCTGCGTGAGCTGCGGCTCGTCGAGCGCGAGGTCCCGCTCACCGATCCCGACCCGCTGCGCTCGCGCCGCGGCAGCTACCGCATCGCTGACCGCTTCCTGCAGTTCCACTACCGCCACCTCCAGCCGCACCTCTCGCTGATCCACGCTGGCCGCGGCCAGCGCGTGCTCGAGCAATTCATCGAGCCCGACCTGCCGCGACTCTGCGACGAAGCCACCGTCGACTTCGTCCTCGACCACCTGCGCCACGAGGCCGCCGAGCTCGTCGGCGACGAGCTCCCCGAGATCGCCCGCCACCCCGGCCGCTACATCCGCGCCGCCGCGCGCACCTCCACCGGCCGCCCCGTCGTCGCCATCGTGCTCCCCGAAGGCAAGCTCTCGACTGCCACCCTCCAATCCGAGCTCGCCACTCTCACCGAAGCCCTCGGCGCCGCGCCGCTCAAGCTCACCTACGGCCTCACCGCGCGCCCCGACCGCCCGCTCGAAGTCGAGCGCGTCCCCGACGACGAGCTCGTCTAGCCCGCGCGCGCGCCGCTCACTTCGCGGCGCGGCCGGGGAGCGGGCCCCAGAGCTCGGCGAGCAGGGCGAAGGTCGCGGGCTCGGAGTGCTCG
>SXKQ01000009.1 GCA_005778045.1 Planctomycetia bacterium | reverse complement strand
ATGGGCACTGGATCACGGTCAACTACCGCGAGTCCTAAGGCCTATACGCGTGCTGCGGGATCCTGTTCAACCACGAGTCGCCGCGGCGCGGGCCGGAGTTCGTGACGCGCAAGGTCACGCTCGCGGCAGCGCGTATCCGGCACGGCCTGCAGCAAAGGCTCAAGCTCGGCAATCTCGACGCGCAGCGCGACTGGGGCTTCGCTGGCGACTACGTCCAAGCCATGTGGCTGATGCTGCAGCGCGAGACGCCCGAGGACTACATGATCGCCACCGGAGTCCAGCACAGCGTGCGCGAGCTGGTGCAGATCGCATTCGATGAGGCCGGTCTCGACTGGCGCGAGCATGTCGACGCGGATCTCGGCCTGCTGCACCCCGCGGACATCTCGCGCCTCGTCGGGGACGCATCGAAGGCGCGCTCGGAGCTTGGCTGGGCGCCGAAGACGGACTTCGAGGAGCTGGTGCGCACGATGACGCGCCGCGACCTCGAGCGCCTCTCGCGCCCGCGCGACTGCGCCCCGAGTCAGCGAGCGCGACGCAGCACGTGCGTTTGCTCCGCGGCGAGCGCCCCAAAGCTCTGGCGCGTGCCATCCGTCCAGTAGACCTCGAGTTCCTCGACCCGCGTCGACGGCTCGAGCCCGAAGTGCACGACGGGGGACTGGCTGGAGCAGTAGCTCGAGCCCGTGTCGAGGATGCGCCAGCGGTCCCGCCCTCCCGCACGCAGTCGGACCCGCGCCCCGAGAGCATCCGAGCCCCAGCGCTCGAGCACGCGCGCTGCGAGCCAGCGGCCACGCTTAGGTACCTCGTTCAACATCAGCTTGAGGTCACCACCGCAGTCAGTCGTGATCACATCGACGTCTCCATCGCCATCGATATCGCCGAGCGCAACGCCGCGTGTCGATCCGAGTGAGCCCGGACTCGTAACCCGTTCTGCGACGACGCGCTCGAAGCGCCCATGCTCTCCCTGCAGCGCAAAAAAGTCGGCCTGCGCGTAGGGCTGGCGCTCGTCGGCGAACGGCTCCTCGAGAATCACGTGGCCGTTGCCCACGTACAAGTCGAGGTCTCCGTCGTGCTCGAAGTCCGCCAACCCGCATCCAAAGCCGGTGTCCCCGAGCGTCGAGGCCGAGAGGCCCGCGGGCGCAGTGCAGTCGATGAACCCGTGGCTGCTCCAGCGAAACAGAACGTGACCTTGCCCACGCAGATGCGTGACGAACAGGTCGAGGTCGCCGTCCTCCTCGTAGTCGAAAGCCTGCACGCCCATTCCCGACTCAGCCTCCCCGCGGCTCGAGAGCGCGCAGCCGAGCGCGAGCGCGCGATCATGGAAGCGACCGTCCGCACCCTGGATCCACAGCTGATTCGCCAGCATGTCGTTCGCGACGAAGAGATCGGTGCGGCCATCGCCATCGAAGTCCGCGGCCGCCACGCCCAAGCCGTTGCCGAAGGCGGCGCCCAGCCCCACGGCGACGCTGACGTCCTCGAAGCGTCCTGCACCGAGGTTGCGATACAGCGTGTCGCGCGCAGGAGCGCCGTAGTTGTTCGGATGACAGTAGTCGCGGCGTCCCGTGCGGAAATGGCACTCGAGTTCCCGCTCAGGAGCCCAGCGAATGTAGTTCGCGAGGAACAGATCCAGCCGCCCGTCGCGGTCGAAGTCCACGAAGGTCGCGCTCGTGCTCCACGCCGGATCGCCGACTCCGGCGAATTCCGTGACGTCCTTGAACGTGCCGTCGCCCTCGTTGCGCCAGAGCGCGTTAGGCCCCACGTTCGTCACGTACAGGTCGACGTCTCCATCCGCATCGTAGTCGCCGGCGGCGACCCCCATGCCATAGGCCTGCTCGCGCAGCCCGGCGCGCTCGGTGACATCGCGGAAGCGGCCTTGTCCGTCGTTCTCGAACAGGCGATCCCCCGGAGATCCACCCGGCTCGAGCAGGTCGCCCGACTGCACGCAGAAGACGTCGAGATCGCCGTCCGAGTCGAAGTCGAGCAGCGCGAGGCCCGCACCCATGATCTCGGGAAAGTGGTGCCGCCGCTGGGGAGCATCGCGGTGGCGGAAGTCGAGCCCGCGCTCGCGGGCACACTCGCGAAAGAACGTCGCTGCGCCGCCGGGCGAGGGTCGTTCGGGAGACAGGCGGGAAGGAGCGTGAGACGACGAGTCGCCGCACGCGGCGAGACACGCGAGCGCGAGCGTGGCCCGCAGCGCTCTCATTTCGGGAGCAGCTCTAGGACCGCGGCCTCCACCCTGGCGAAGTCGGGATCGTCGGGCGCGAGCGCACGTACCTTGGCGAGCGCGGCGCGCGCCTCGTCAGCCTGCTTCGCGTCGGCCGCCGCGAAGGCGAGCTGCGCGAACACACGCCACTCCTGCGGGACGAGCTCGGCCTGCACACGCGCGTGCTCGAGCGCTTCCTCGAACTTCCCGCCGTTCGTGCACGCCTGTGCAAGCGCCTGACGCAAGGCCGGATTGCGCGGGTCGAGCTCGACTCCCTTGCGAAGCGCGGCTTCCGACTCCAGCGCCGCGCCGAGCGACTCCTGCGCGCGCGCGAGGGCGAGCCAGCTCGCACCATGATTCGGCGAGAGTTCGAGAGCACGCTGGGCGGCAGCGCGTGCCTCCTCGGAGCGTCCGAGGGTCAGCAGTCCGTTGGCTCGGTTCACGTGGACGAGGAACTGGTCGGGCGCGAGCGCGAGCGCTTTGTCGTACCACGCGATCGCGTCCGCCGGACGGCCGAGCGCGAGACATGCGTTGCCCAAGTTGACCGGGACGCGAGCGTCCTTCGGAAACGCCGCGGTGTGCCGCTCGAGCAATGCCAGCGCTGCGTCGGGCCGACGCGCATCGAGCAACGCCGTCGCGCGCTGCATGATGCGCTCAAGATCGAGCTCGTAGCCCTCGACGCGCTCGGAGAGCCGGTCGCGCATGCGGCGGCGCGCGCCGCCCGCGCCGAGCCGCGTCTCGCGCTCCGCATCCGCCTCGCGCCCGAGCGAGCGCAAGCACGACCCGAGCAGGAAGTGCGCCGCACGGTAGCGCGGATCGGTGGCAAGGGCCTGCTCGAGCAGCCCCGCTGCTTCCTGCGCCCGCCCGGCGTCGAACGCGAGCTGTGCGAGTCCGACGCGCGGCTCGACGGCCTCGGGGGCCGCGGCCTGCGCGGCGCGATAGGCACTTTCGGCGAGCGGGGCGTCGCCGGACTCGTAGGCGAGGTCTCCGAGCAGCTGCTGCAGCGGTGCACAGTTCGCGTACATCGGCGCGCTGTCCTTCAGCAACTGCAGCGCCTCGCCCGGCTGGCCGAGCGACTGAAATGCGTAGCAGCCGTGCAGCACCCACATGGGCTCTTGCGGATCGAGGCCCGCGGCGGCGCCGTAGCACGACAGCGCCTCGGCCCACAGGCCGTTAGCCTCGTAGAGCATGCCGAGCTCGCCGTGCGCGCGCGCATCACTCGCGGCAGCCTCGACCTGCGCTACGGCCCGTTCAACGGCCTCCCGCACGCGGCGCGAGGTCTGGTCGGGCTTGTCGAGCCTGCGCACCGAAGGGCGCTGACTCTGAGCAGCCGCGCCGCCCGGCGGGGAACTCGGCCCACCCGGAGCCGGAGAAGTCCCCGCCGTCGGAGGGCTGTCGCCGCAACTGGCGACGCCGAGACAGAGCAGCCAAGTGCCAAGCACGAGGCGCTGCACACGGAGCCGGTCGGAGAGTCGAGCGCTTGCCATGGAAGACAACTGCTTTGGTTATGGCACCCCATGCCGTGGCCCGCAAGAACCAGCCCCATGCAGCCGCTTACCGCGCGCTATTTATATTTCTTGAGCCACGCCGTGAGAGCAGGGCCCGGGCAGCGTGTCGTGCCGTATGTGCTGTGCGGAGCCACGCGCTCGGCCGGAATGCGGAAGCGACCGCGCAAGTCGTCGAGGAGCACCTGCAGCGATTTGAGGGCCGCCTCCGTCGGCGCTCGGCGCTCGAAGTCGCCGAGCATGCAGATGCCGATGTTCTGATGATTGTTCGAGCCGCCGGCGTGAGCGCCCTGCCACTCGAGCTCGCGCCCCTCGAGGATGCGGCCCGCGCCGTCGATCAGGAAGTGGTAGCCGATGTCGCCCCAGCGGTGCTCAGGATCGTCCATGTGGTACTTCTGGATGATCCGCACCGTCGCGGCGGAATCCTCGAGCGAACCGCCGCGCGGGTCGCTCGTGCTCTCGGCCGAGTGATGCACGGTGATGCGGCTCCAGGCGCCCTTGAGCGGCGTCAGGTTGGCCACGCGCGGCGCACGCGCGTTCCATTGCTGGCGTCGCAGAACGGCGAGGCCCTTGCCCGTCGGGGCCTGCACGAGGCCCGCCGCGCCCTTCAGCCCGAGCTGCGCCCGGTTGCGAGCGCCGGCCGATGCGGCCGGATCCGCGAGGATTTCCTCGAAGCCCTTGCGCGCGCTCTCGACGCGCACCTGCAGCGTCTCGCGCGGCGCTGCGCCGCTGTCGATGTCGCGGCGCGAGAACTGCAGGCGCCCCTCGTTGAGCTGCAGCTTGGCCTCGATCACGAGTTCGGGCGAGTGACGCCCGGCGTCGACTTCAAGCCACTGCTCGATCATCTCGAGCTTCTGCCACGACATGGGCTCCTTGACCCACGCCGGAGTGCCGGGCTCTGCCGCCGGCGGCGGCTCCGGGGCAGGCTTGCGCGGCAGGCTGGGGCAGGCGCACAGCGGGAAGAGGGCGAGCAGTGCACACAGGCTGCGCAGGAGTCCCGCGGAGCGCTGCGTAAAAACCGCGAACGCGGCGGCGCGGAGGGACGAACGCTGCATGCCGTGGGTGTACATTACGTGGGGCGTGGGAGCAACGAGCTCACGCCAAACCTCGCCCCGGGTCCATGTTCAAGTTTCATCTCGCACGTGGCCCGCTGGGCCTGCTGCTCGCCCTGCTCTCCTTCGTCGGACCCGCACTGGCCGGCGCGGCTCAGGAGACGCTCGCGGCCGAGGTGCAGGCCGAACTCGAGGCCGAGCGAGCGGACCTCGAGCGCCGGCGGCGCCGCGGCGACCGCGCAGCCCTCGCCGAGATCGTCGACTGGGCCGCCGAGGAGCCGCAGGACGCGCGCCTGCAGACCATGGCGGGGCTGGCGCTGCGGGATGCCGGACGCTGGGATGACGCGCGCAAGGCTGCGGAGCGGGCGCTGGAGCTCTCGCGCGAGGCGGGGGCGGAAGTCCGCGGCGCGGCCGCGCGGCTGTGGCTCCTGCTCGCGCTCGATGTCGGCGACGCGGACGGAGCCCGCGCCCGACGCGACGAGTTCGCGCCGCGCCTCGATCCGGTGCGGGACGCCCGCGATGCGTGGCTCTCCGCGCGCGTGAGCGAGCTCTCCGGAGACCTGACGGCCGCCGACGCTCTCTGGCAAGGCGCCAGCCGCGACGAGAGCGCTGACTGGGAGCGCCAGCTGGCGCGCGCGCGCTGCGAGCGGGCGCTGGGAGACCTCGTCAGCGCCTCGGCGTCGCTGCTGCGGGCGGAGGATGCCTGCCGCGATGGGGTCGAGCCGGATGTACTCGCCGAGCGCGCCTCGCTGTTCTTCGAGGCCGACGGCGAGATCGAGCATCCCGAAGCCGCGGCCCGCAAGCCCGGCGAACTGTACCGCAAAGCCTTGGCCCTGCACCGCACGCACGCCCCGAGCCTGCTCGGTCTGTTCGAACTCGGGCGCTTCAACTGGAACCGGCAGAGCACCCCCGCGCACGAGTGGCTCGGACAGTTGCTGACCGCCGCGCCCGACTCGATCGACGGCCTGCTCGCGCAGGCGAGCGCCGACCTCGACGACGGACGGCTCCCCCAAGTCCGCGCGACGCTGGCCCGGCTCGAGAAGCTCGCTCCGGGGCGCCGCGAGCGGCGCACGCTCGTCGCCGCGCTCGCATGGGTCGAGCACGAGCGCGAAGCCGCGGAAGCGCTGCTCGCGGAGCTGGCCCGGCAATGCCCGCGAGATGCGACGCCCGAGCGCGAGCTTGCCCGCCACCTGTGCGAGCTCTACCGGTTCGCGGAGGCCGTGCCCTTCGCGCGCCGCGCGAGCGAACGCGACCCGCAGGACTATCACGCGTTCCTCGAGCTCGGCCGCGCGCTGGCCAACACGGGCGACGAAGCGGGCGGGCTGGCCGCGCTCAAGCGCTCCGACGAGCTCGCGCGCAAGCGCCAGAACGCCTGGCGCTCGAACACGATTCAGGTGCTGGAGTCGATGCAGCGGCGCTTCGTGGTCGAGTCCGGCGAGGGCGAGCTGCGCTACGCGTGGGCGCCGAGCGCGGCGGACGTGCTGCGCGCCTACTGGATGCCGTTCTACTCGTCGGCGCGCGAGGAGCTCTCGCAGCGCTACGGCCACACGCCGGGCCCGGTGGTGATCGAGGTCTTCGATCGCTTCCAGGACTTCTCCGTGCGCTCGACGGGCTTCGAGGGCTTCCCCGCGCTCGGAGTGTGCTTCGGGCCGGTGGTGACGTCCGTCGCGCCGCAGTCGGAGCTGCGCGGTCGCTTCTCATGGGCGCGCACGAGCTTCCACGAGTTCACGCACGTGGTGCACCTCGGGCTCTCGCACAACCGCTGCCCGCGCTGGATCACCGAGGGGCTCGCGACGTGGGAAGAGGAGCACAAGAACGCGGCGTGGACGCGCAACATGCGGCGCGAGCTGCTCGACGCGTACTGGAATCGCGACCTGATCCTCGTGCGCGACTTGAACCGCGCCTTCCGTTCCCAGCGCATCCTGTTCGGCTACTACATGAGCGGCCAGCTGTGCCGCATGCTGATCGAGGAGCAGGGCTTCCCGCCGATGATCGCACTGCTCGAGGCCTTCGATCGCGGCGAGGACCTGGATCAGGCGATCCGCGGAACGTTTGGCGCGACGCCGGAGGAACTCGACCGGCGCTTCGCCGAGTACGTGCGACGCACCGTCGAGCCGCTGCGCATCGAACCGCGCTGGAGCGCCGCGCGCACGACGCAGTTGAAGTTCGAGCTGGGGGACACGCCGCCGACGGAATCCGCGGCTCGCACGAAGTGGGCCGAAGGCTGGTGCTCGGTGGCCTGGGGCTACTGGCAGGGCGGGCGCAGGGTCGACGCCGAGCAGGCGTTGCGCAAGCTCTCGCTCGCGGGCTCGCTGCCGCCCCGCGCGCTCTTCCTGCAAGCGGCTCGCGCGGACGACCGCGGCGACAGCGCGGAAGCCAAGCGCTTGTACGAGCAGGGCCTCGCACAGGGCGGCGAGGACTTCCTCGTGCGCGTGCGGCTCTCCGAACTCGCGCTCAAGGACGATGACGAAGAAGAGGCCGAGCGGCAGCTGCTGGCTGCGGAGCGGGCCTACCCGGGCTTTGACGAGCGCGGCCTGTGCGCCGAGCTGCGCCTCGCGCGGCTGTACGAGGAGCAGGAACGCGAGGACGAGCGCGCGGCTGCGCTCGAGCGCTGGATCGCCTGGGAGTCGGATGACTTCGGCCTGCGCATGGAGCTCGGCGAGTACCACGCCGAGAAGGGCAACCACGCTCGCGCCGTCGAGCTCTTCAACGAGGCCAACGAGATCGATCCGTTCCGCCGCGAGTTGCACCGGCTGTGGGGACTCTCCCTCGCCGAGCTCGCGCGCCACGCGGAGGCTGCGCGCGAGTTCGCGGTGCTGCGCGCCGTGCCGCCAGAGCTCGACCCCGACGATGGGGAGCCCCTCGACGACGAGGCGCGGGCGGACGCCATGGGGCGCGAGGCGCTCGCGCGCATCGAGCTCGGCGAGCTGGAGCTCGCACGCGAGCTCGTGCGCGAGGCCTTGGCGCTCGACAGCGGCTGCGAGAGCGCCGAGTCCGCGCTCGAGCGGCTCGAGAAGCGCGGCTAGCCGGCAGGGCGCGGCGCTCTGCTAGCATTCGGTCATGGCCCTCTCCGGCGGCGCGCGCTTCATCGTCCTCGACGGCATCGATGGCTGCGGAAAGAGCACGCAGGCACGGCGGCTCGCCGAGTCGCTGACTCAGGCGCGCGGCGTGCCCGCGCTCCACCTGCGCGAGCCCGGCAGCACGAAGGTCGGCGAGCGCATCCGCGAGCTCTTGCTCTCGCGCGAGCACGAGCTCGATGCCGGCGTCGAGCTGCTGCTGTTCGCCGCGGCGCGTCGCCAGACGCTGCGCGAGCTCGTGCGGCCAGCGCTCGCGCAAGGTCGCGACGTCGTGTGCGAGCGTTTCCACGCGTCGACCTTCGCCTACCAGGCCATCGCCGGCGGGCTACCGGAGGACGACGTGCTCACGGTCCTCTTGCGCTGGGCCGACGCTCCCCGTCCCGACGCGCTGATCCTGCTCGACATCGATCCCGCCGCCGCCGCGCGACGCCGCGACGGGCCCGAGGACCGCATCGAGGCCAAGGGACTTGGGTTCCAGCGGCGCGTGGCCGAGGGTTACCGTCGCTTCGCGCAGCTGCAGCCGTCGACGGTCGTGATCGACGGCAGCGCGAACGCCGACGAAGTGGCGCGCGCCGTGCGAAGGGCGGTCGGGCTTGGCGACTGAGTCCGAGCTTCCGGGCGAGCTCTGGGAGGAGCCCATCGGGCACGGTCCAGCCGTGCGCGGCCTGTGGCGCGCGGACCGGGCCGGCCGCCTGCCGCATGCCCTGCTCTTTACCGGACCCGCGGGCATCGGCAAGTTCCGTGCGGCGCGCTGGTTCACGCTCGGGCTCTACTGCGAGCGCGGGCAGCCCGCGGAGGGCGGCGCCCCCTGCGGTCAGTGCGGCCCGTGCAAGCGCGTAAAGAGCGCCTCGCACCTCGACGTGTTCGCGGTCGACCTGCTCGAGACGCCGGCGGACGAACGTCCCGAAGAGCTCAAGATCGGCCGCTTCGTGCGCCGCGAGCGCGACAGCGACTGGGATGGCGCGACGGTCGACGAGTTCCTCGCGCTCCGCGCGGCCGAGGGCGGCTGGCGCGTGGTGCTCGTGCGCGAGATGGAGCGCGCGAACGTGGCGGCGCAGAACTCGATCCTGAAGATGCTCGAGGAGCCATCGCCCAACGTGCTCTGGGTCCTCGAGTGTTCGCGCAAGAATGACCTGCTGCCGACGATCGCCAGTCGCTGCGTGCAAGTGCAGTTCGAGCGCCTCGAGATCGACGCGGTGCGCGCGTGGCTCGAGCAGCGCGGCATCGCGGCCGAGCGTGCGCGCGTGCTGGCGCGCTGGAGCCGCGGCTCGCCGGGCGAGGCGCTGCGTTCGCTCGCGCAGCGTGAGTGGGAGCTGCGCGGCCTGCTCGTCGAGACCCTGCGCGGAGGCGCTCCGCCGCTCGTCGCCGCCGCTGCCGTGTGGGAGCTCGACGGCAGCTTCGAGGGCAAGACTGCCAAGGCCATCGAGCGTGCGCGCACACGCACGGCGCTCGACCTCGCCCTCGCCTGCTTGCGCGATTTGGCGCAGGCCCGCGAGGGGGCACCGCAGTCCGAGCTGCCGCACGCCGACCTCGCTTCCCTCAACCTGCCGGTCGCTCGCTCCGGCGCGACGCTGCGCGCCACGCTGGAGACGCTGCTCGCGCTGCGCCGGGACGTCGAGAGCAACATCGACCCGCCGCTGCTCCTTGATCGGGCCTTCCTCGCGCTCGCGCCGCGCGCTGCGGCTCCGCGTCCGGCAGCCGCACGCTAGGCCCTCCGCGAGGCTCCGGGCGCTGCCGCGCTAGAGCTTGGCGCGCCTCGGGGCTACCATCCTTGGACGATATGAACGAGCTGCGGGACCAGTTGCGCAAGATCGCGCTGCAAGATGGGCGTTATTCGCCTGACGCGTTCGTGTTCCTCTTCGAGTCGCTCGACGTCGCCATGCGCATGGCGGGCCAGGAAGGCCGCACGGGTGCGTCGCGCCACGTGACCGGACAGGAGGTGCTCGCCGGCATGCGCGAGCACGCGCTCGCGCGCTTTGGACCGCTCGCCGCCCAAGTCTGGCGCCAGTGGGGGATTCGCGAGACGCTCGACTGGGGTAAGGTCGTGTTCCTGCTGATCGACCACGACCTCCTCAAGCGCCAGGACGAGGACAAGCTCGAGGACTTCCGCGACGGCTACGACTTCGACGAAGCGTTCGTCGCTAGCTACGGGGCTCGGCTCGCGTCCGCGCTGGCGGCCTCTGGATCCAAGGAAGCGGCGCCGTGATCGCGGGCTGGAGCACGACGCGGCGGAACCTTGCACTGGCGGCGGCGCTCGCCGCTGTCCTGTGGTTCGCGTGGACCGTGCGCGCAGCCCTGAACCCGCTGCTGCTCGGCCTGTTGTTCGCCTACATCCTGCACCCCATGGTGCTGCGGCTCGAAAAGCGCGGGTGGAAGCGCAAGGGCGCGGTCAACGTGATCTTCGGCAGCTTCGGCCTCGTCGCCGCGCTGCTGGCGATGGCGCTCGCGCTGCAGGCGCGCGGGCTGTGGCGCGATGTCTCGCAGGAGGGCGGCTCGATCGACCGCCTACAACGCAAGCTCGGCGAGATCGTGGCCTCGACGGAGGCGCGCGCGATCGAGCTCGGCCTCGACCTTCAGGCGCTGCAGGGGATGCCGACGGAGCCGCCGCTCAAGGACGCTCCGGCCGCGGAAGCGCCCACGGCGCCCGAGGTGGGCGAGCCGAATGCGGAGGGCGCGGAGAAGCCGCTGCTGCGCGGCTTCGAGAAGGGCTCGCTGCTCGAGGAGTTCTTCCAGCGCGGCCGGCGCTGGGCCTTCAGTGCCGACGGCGCGGAGGCCGCGGGCGGCGTGTGGGGAACCCTGAGCTCGGCCTTCGGCTCGCTGCTCATGCTGCTCACGCTGCTGTTCCTCGTCCCGCTGTACACGTGGTTCCTGCTGTTCGAGCTCGAGCGCATCTCGTCGTTCGTGCGCTCCTACATCCCGGCCAGCCAGCGCGAGCAGTGGGCGCGCATCGGCGCCCAGATGGCCGAGATGCTCGGCGCCTTCTTCCGCGGCCGCCTGCTGGTGTGTCTGCTGAAGGGCCTGATCCTGACCGTGGCCATGGCCGTCCTCGGCGTGCCCTACGCCCTGCTCGCGGGCATGCTCGGCGGGTTCCTCTCGCTGATTCCCGTGGTAGGTCCGGGCGTCGGCTACCTGCTCGCCTTCCTGCTCGCCCTGCTCGCCCACGAGCCACTCGACGCAACTTGGCGCATCGGCGTGGTGTTCGCGATCGGCGAGGCGGTCGAGACCTACGTGCTGATCCCGCGTGTGCTCGGCGAGCGCCTCGGACTGCCGACGGTCGTCGTGCTGGCCAGCCTGACCATCTTCGGCGCTGCACTGGGCATGTTCGGCCTGCTGCTCGCGCTGCCGCTGACGGCGGCCTCGGTGATCCTCGCCAAGGAGCTGCTGCTCCCGGCGCTCAGGGAATGGGCCGAGGGGCGCAAGGCCTGATCGGCCCCGCGCCCCTCGCGCTTGCCGCCGAGCCGGTCGGCTAGTTCTTGAGCGACTCGCCGATCACCTCGACGAGCTCGCGCAGGGTCGATTCGGAGAGGCGCCGGTCGGCCTTGAGCGCCGAGTTCAACGCGTCGAGCGCGTCGCGCAGGCGCGTCTTGTCGTCCTGCGCCACCGCGAGCCGCGGCGAGTTGTCCGGCTGGATCGTGGCACGGTACTCCTCGACGTCGGCCACCGAGCGACCGAGCGACTCGAACACGCGCCGGATGCTGGCCTGCAGCTGCAGGTCCTCGACGAAGTCGCCCTGCGGGAACTCCTGCCCGCGCGCGTCCTGCACGCGACGGCGGATCTCGGCGCGCAGCATCTGGCGCACGTCGTCGGGCGAGAGTGGCGTCTTCAAGCCTGCGTAGAACTCGTCGAAGCCCGGGTAGAGCTGCGTATCCTTGCGGTCGTTGTCCGCGAGGCTCGACAACCGGTCCTTGTGCTCGGCCCAGTTGCGGTCGACGTACTCGCGCGGCTTTTGCTGGTCGCGCAGCTTGAGCATCGCCTCGACGCGCCAGGCCTCGAGCCGACTGGCGGCGATGGCCATGTCCGGCGAGACGCCGCCGGAGTTGAGCAGGTTGCCGTCCTTGTCGACCTCGCGGTGGATCGAGCGATCGGTGGGGAGGTAGTAGCGCGCGATGGTCAGCTTGACGCGCGGCGCGAAGTCGAACTCGCCGTCGCTGTCCCAGTCGCGCGTGATCTTCTCCCAGTTGTCCCAGCGGCCGTTGCGGTTCTCGTCGTTGTACTGGTCGTCGCGGTAGGGCGGCAGCTGCATCAGCGTCTGCACCGAACCCTTGCCGAAGCTGCGCTCGCCGATCACGGTCGCGCGACGGTGATCCTGCAGCGCGCCCGATACGATCTCGGCCGCGGACGCGGTGAAGCGGTTGACGAGCACCACGATCGGCATGTCCGCCGGAATCACAGGCTCCGAGCGCGTGGCGAGCTTCTCGGTCTCGCGCAGCGGGCTCTTGGTCGACACGACGAGCGTGCCCTTCGGCAAGAACAGCGCCGAGACGTTGACCGCCTCCTCGAGCAGGCCACCCGAGTTGGTGCGCAGGTCGAGCACGAGCCCCTGCATGCCCGCGGCGAGCATCTCCTCGAGCGGCCCGCGCAGCTCGCGGCTCGCCACTTGCGAGAACTCCTGCAGCACGATCATGCCGATCTTGCCCGGCAGCATCTGGTGCTGCTCGGCGGGGATCGTGATCGAGCCGCGCTCGACCTCGACCACCATCTCCTCGGTCGGCCGGTCGATCAGCGCCGAGTCCATGCCGCGCCGCCAGACGTACAGGCGCACCTTGGTGCCCGGACGTCCCTTGAGGCGCTTGATGATCTCGTCCGTGGGCTTGCCGAGCGTCGGCCAGTCGTCGATGCGCACGATCTTGTCCTCGCTCATGAGCCCCGCCTTGTAGGCAGGCCCCGAGTAGATCGGGCGCGTGATGGTGAACAAGCCATCTTGGCGGTCCTCGCCGACGTAAGCGCCGATGCCACCGTAGCCCGCGGCGAGGTCCTGTTCGAAGCGCTCGTAGGCCTTGGGTGCGAGGTAGGAGCTGTGCTCGTCGAGGCTCTGCAGCATGCCCTGCATGGCGGCCTCGAGCAGCTCGTCGCGCGTTACGTCGTTGCCGTCGGGGTGCGCACGGCGGATCATCGCCATCAGGTTCTTCAGGCGATCGAACTCGTCGTTGCTCGGCGCGGCGGGATCCTTCTCGCCGGCTTCGAGCTGGTGCAACTCGGCCAAGTTCTTGAGCTTGCGCTCGCCGACCTCGCGCGTGCGTTCGCGCTCGAGATAGGCCTGCGCGATCAGGCCGCGCTCGTCGGGCGCCACGGCGAGACGCTCGAGCTCGTCGAGCAGCTTGCCCGAGACCTCGGCGCCACTGCGCGCGAGCGCGAGCGCACCGAGCGCGCGCAACTCCGCATCGCCCGACTCGAGGAATTCAGCCATCAGACCGCGTGCCTTGCGCACGTCGTCGCCCATGCCGATGCGGCCCTCGGCGAAGGCCGCGTCGAGCCTCAGGGAAGGCGTGCGCGACGCATCCTCGGCGAAGCCGTGCAGTCGATCGAGCAGGCCGCGGCGAGCGTCGGCCTCGAGCGTGCGGAAGGTGGTGTTCGAAGCCAGCCCGCAAGCCGCACGGACCAGCGCCTCGTCCTTGCTGGACAGGAGCTCACTGAGCGCCTCCGCCAGCTTGCCCTTCGCGGCCGCGGCGTCGGCGCCCTCGAGTCGCGCGGCGACGAGCGCCAGCTTTGCGCGCGGACCGCGGTCGGCCGAGCCCAGCGCTCGCTCGAGCGTGGCGTCGACGTCCTCGACCCCGAGCTCGCGCGCCGCGTCGCGCAGCCGCGAGGCCGAGCGCCAGATGACCTCGACCGGCCCAGCTTGCTCGGCGCGCTCGAGTTCCTGCCGCAGCAGGCTGTCGAAGTCGGCACCTTGGACGAGCGCCGTCCCGCCCGCGAGCGCGGCGAGAGAGTGGGCGTTGACGGGAGCGAGAGAGAGAAGCGGAAGGACCGCGGTCAGCACAAGGCGCATCATGTCTCCTGGGGCGGGCACCGGACGGTGGCCCGAGCGAGCGGAGATCGACCAACGCGGGCCTCGATCCCAAGCCGCGCGGGACCCGGTCATGCGGTACTCTAGGCTCGGTCCGGTGCGCTCCACGCCCGGGGAACGAAAAACATACCGAGCCCCACTTCGAGCGATGACGCAGCCGCACAGCCAATCGTCCGCACTGACCCACGTCACGACCGGTGCCACGGGAAGCGAGTCGCGCATGGTCGACGTGGGCGAAAAGGCCGCGAGCGCGCGACGCGCGCTGGCCCGTGCGCGAGTGCGCATGCCGGCCGGAACGCTCCGCGGCGTGCTCGCTGGCGCCGGGCCGAAGGGCGCGGTGACCGAGGTCGCGCGCGTGGCGGGCATCCTCGCGGCGAAGCGCACGGCCGAGTGGATCCCGATGTGCCACACGCTGGCCCTCGACGGCGTGCGGATCGAGTTTCTCGAGTGCGCCGGCGACGTGCTCGAGATCCGCTGCGAGGCGCGCTGCATGGGTCGCACCGGGGTCGAGATGGAAGCCATGGTGGGGGCGAGCGCCGCGGCGCTCACCGTCTACGACATGACCAAGGCCCTCGGGCACGGGATCGCGATCGAGCAGGTCGAGCTGCTCGAAAAGGATGGCGGGAAGAGCGGGCCGTGGCGCCGGGAGCCCCTGCGGGGGGCCTAGCGGAGTCCGCACGGGGGCCGGGGGCTCTCCAAGGGGGCGAACCACGGCTGGGGAATCGCTAGAATGCCGCGCCGGCTGACCGACCCGTCCGAACCCGTCCCTCCGCCCCCCTATGGCCAAGAAGAAGGCACTCAAGAAGGCTTCGAGCCCCGCCCCGTCGACCCCCGCGCCCTCCAAGGATGTGGACCTCGCCCTCGTCGAGAGCCTGCTGCGGCTGATGAAGGAGTCCGAGGCGACCGAGCTCGACATCGACAACCAGAAAGCTGGCCTGCGCGTGCACCTGCGCCGCGGCGCGGCGGCTGCCGCGGCCCCGGTGGTCCATGTCCTGCAGGGTGGCGGCATGGCCGCGGCGCCGATGGCGGTCGCGCCCACGGCACCCGTGGCCCCGGCTGCCCCCGCGGCGGCCCCGGCTCCCGCAGGCCCACCCCCGGGCACAAAGGAGTTCAAGAGCCCGATGGTAGGCACCTTCTACCGCTCTGCCTCGCCGGACGCCGAGCCCTTCGCCAGCACCGGCAAGAACGTCAAGCCCGACTCGACGCTGTGCATCATCGAGGCCATGAAGGTCATGAACGAGATCAAGGCCGAGTGCTCGGGCACGGTGGTCGAGGTGCTCGTCGAGAACGGCGCCGCGGTCGAGTTCGGACAGCCCCTGTTCCTGATCAAGGCCTGATCGCGCCCGGAGCGCCCACCCCATGTTCGGACGCATCCTGATCGCCAACCGCGGCGAGAT
>SXKQ01000008.1 GCA_005778045.1 Planctomycetia bacterium | reverse complement strand
CTTGAACTCCTCGAACACCATCTGGTCAAGGCGCGAGCCCGTGTCGACCAGCGTCGTGCCGAGGATCGTCAGCGAGCCCGCGGTCTCCGTGTTGCGCGCCATTCCGAAGAACGAGCGCGGACGCTCCATGGCGCGCGAGTCGAGGCCGCCCGACATGGTCTTGCCGCTCGTGCCGGCGTGGTTGTTGTAGGCGCGCGAGAGGCGCGTGATCGAGTCGAGCAGCAGCACGACGTCCTGCCCGAGCTCGACCAGCCGCTGGCAGCGCTTGAACACGACTTCCGCGATCTCGACGTGATTCTTCGTGTCCTCGTCGTTGGTGCTGACGAACACCTGGCCCTTGGTGCTGCGCTGCCACTCGGTGGCTTCCTCGGGCCGCTCGTCGATCAGCAGCACCATCAGGTGCACGTCGGGGTAGCCCTCGGTGATCGCGTTGGCGAACTTGCGCATCAGGATCGTCTTGCCGGAGCGCGGCGGCGCGACGATCAGACCGCGCGAGCCGCGGCCCACGGGGCAGATCATGTCGAGCACGCGCATCGAGACGTCGCCCTGCACATCCCCCGCCGCGTAGTGGAAGTCAGGGTCGATGCTGGTGAGCTTCTTGAACTGCGGTACGTCGAGCGTCTGCCGCGGGTCCTTGCCCTCGACCTGCTCAACCGAGAGCAGCGCGTACTTGTGCTGCTGGCCGCGTCCGCAGTTGCCAGTTACGAGCGAGCCTTCGCGCAGCTTGAAGCGCTGCACGAGATGCGGGGGCACCCAGATGTCCTCCTTGCTCGGCAGGTACTGGGCCTCGATGCGGCGCAGTACGCCGTGCCCGCTATTCTCGAGCACGAGCATGCCGGTGAGCTGCTGAGTGGGAGCACGCTCCTCGCGCGGACGCTGCCCATGCTGGCCCTGCGGCCCGCCCGGATGTCCGCCGAAGTGAGCACCCGAGCGCCCACCGTGCTGCGGCTCTCGCGGCGCCAGCGCCGGATCGGCGCCCTCGGCCTGCGGCGGAAGCGGCTGTCCATGCTCGTCGAAGCGCGGACCGCCCTCGAATCCCTGGCCTCCACGCCCGCGTCGACCGCGGCGGCGGCGGCGACGACGGCCATCGTGCCACTCGCCAGCATCGGGACCGCCCGAACCTTCGAAGCCCGGCTGGCCTTCCGCGAAGGAGCCGTCGTCGGGGCCCTCGTCGCCGTGTTCGTGTCCATGCACGCCGGCGTCGTCGCCGCGCGGCTCGAAGTCGAAGCCCTGCTGGCCGGTGTGCGAGCTCTCCGGCTCCTGCGCCTCGCCTTCGGGGCGCCCGGCCCTCTCCTCGAACTCCGGCTCACTCTCGCGACGGCCCCCGCGACGACCGCGACGGCGACGACGCCCGCCGGGACCGTCCTCTTCACCGCGCTCGGACTGCGGCCGACCCGGCTCGGGAGCGGCCACCGCTCCACGTTCCTCCCGGCGCGGTTGCGGCGCGGCCATGGGGCGCGCGGCTGGCGCAGCCGGCGGCGGTGCCTTGGCCGGAGCGGGCACCGGGGGCTGCACCGTGGCCGGAGCGAGCTTGGGCGGCTCGACGTCCGGCGGGAGGTCGAGGGCGCCGAAAGGGATCTCTTCCCAGGTCTTGGGCTTGGAGCGGTCGTTCACGTCGTGATTTGCCCGCCCGAAGAGGGCGGGACGCAAGGGAGTCCGAGCACGTCGCGGCGCTGGCCTTGGACGCGCCCGTCGCCTCGCATCCGGGCCGATCTCCTGCGAGGGGCCTGCGGGCTCGGGACGCGCGCCGTTGGGGCGCCGGGGTCATCCGGTGGCTGCCGAGCCGTCCAAGGGGGCCCTGCCTATCGCCGCGACGCGCGCGGAGAGTGCAGGAGCCCCACTCAGGGCTAGGGGAGCGCCAGACGTGCCCCAAGGGAGCGCGGAGCGGATCGGCGCGGCCTTGGAGGGCTCCTCGCCGGTTCACGGCGCGGGCACGCGGCCCGGCTGTGGCCCCGCGCACCCCCACGGGTGCGTGAGCAGTCATCGGTGCAACCGGAACGGGAGGTTCCCCGGACGAATTCCCCAACGGGAAGGCGCGCGGAAGAGTCCCGGCCCGGAACTAGGTGGCGAGCACGCGGACGTTGCCGCGGTCTTCATCGACTCGCACGGCGCGGCGTTGCTCGCACTGCCCGTTCCCCCGCGAGACTCGCTCCCAGAGGAATCGGGTGTCACGAGAAGAATGCCCGATGAGACTCTTCCGGCGAAGGGAAAACCTTGGTTTTTCGCCGAGGAAGCCGCCGGAGGGCCGCCTTCCGCGCTCGGAAGCTGGGCCCGAAGGGCTCGGTTCTCCGGCGATCTGCGCAGGAATGCAGCGGCTAGCGACCAGGCCGGAACACCGGCCGGGCGGGGCCGAGGCGCTGGCGCAGGGCGCGCGCGAGCTCCTCTGGCATGCCGTTTTGCACCTCGAGCTCGAGCAACCCGGCGGCCTCGTCGAGTGCGGCACTGGCACGTATGCGGTCTGCTTCGAGGCCGCCGTCGAGAAGTCGCTCGGCGAGGATCGTCAGCACCTGCGCCGTGGCACGTCGCGCGATCTCGTCGGGTGCGCTGTCCAGCGCTTCGCGCGCACCGAGGAGCGCTACATCGAGATACCCCCACGCCTCCCCGCTCGAGCCGCGCCCGAAGGCCCGCAACGCCTCGCGCAAGTTCGCGTCGGAGATCGCGCTCGCCCAACGCGTGTCCACGCGCGCCTCCTCGGAGAGCCCAGCGAGCAGCGCGCGTGCGTCGACCGGACTCGGACCGCTCGTGCGCCACTCGAGCACGGCGTCGACGAGGTCGGCCGCCTCGCGGTCGAGACCATCGCGCACGCCGAAGATCGCGGGCCGCAGGTTCGCTGCCGCGAGCAGGGCCTCGGCCGCCGCCTCGCGCCGGCCGGTCGCGAGCTGCGCGAAGCCCCGACCGAGTTCGCACAGCGCAAGGTGATGCAGGCACGAATCGCGGAACGACGATTCGCTCGCGCGCTCGAACGCGGCCCGCGCACTCGCGTAGCTCTCGAGGGCGGCAGGGCTTGCCGCACCGCGACGACGCCACTCCGCGAGCAGGAGCTGCGCGTAGCCGCGGTACCAGTCGAGCTCGGGCCAGCCCTGCTCCACGTGCAGTTGCGCGAGGTTCTCGCTGCGTTCCACGAGCAGTTCGGGCTCTCCGAGTGCCCAGCAGGCCGCCGCGAGTTCGTTGCGCAGCGCGAGGTCCAGCGGAAACGCAGTCAGACCCGCGAAGGCGAGCTCGACGCGCTCGCGGTGGCGGCCGAGCGCGCCGAAGAACGACGCGAGGCTCAGCCAGTCGGTCGCGTCCGCCTCGGGCCCGTAGGCCGCCTGCATCAGGGCGAGAGCCCCACGCTGCATGCCCTGCGCCGCGCGCAGCGGGTCGCCGCTCGCGCGCTGCCAAAGGAGCCGCGCGGCCGCATCGCCGACCCAGCGCGCGGCCTCGGTCATGTCGTCGTCGAGCGGTGGCCCGGCGAGGTCGACGCGGCGCGTGGCGAGAGCGGCGAGCGCGAGACGCTCCTGCTCCTCGAAATCGGACAGGTAGTTCGCGACGCGAGCGCGGTCGAGCAAGAGCAGCGCGTCGTCCGGCCGCGCTTCCTGCGCACGGGCGAGCGCGATGCGCGCATCCTGCAGCAAGAGCTCGATGCCCGCTCCCCCATCCTGCATACGCCGTCGCGCGAGCAACAGCGCCGCGCGGCCGAGCGCGAGTTGCACCGCCGCGTCCGCGCGATCGCGTGCGAGGCGCTCGTCCGCGGCCTCGAGCGCCGACTCTAGCTCGTCGGCCGGCGGCAGGGCCGGCTTGCCCTTGCCCTCGCGCACTGGCTCGCGCTGCGGCAGCGCACGCCGTTCAAGATCGAAGGGCTCTGGCAGGTCGATGACGCCGCGAGCGGCGAGCGCAGCACGCAGCGCGTCGGCCTCGTCCGCGGGCGCGAGGACCGCGTGTGAGAGCGCGAACGTGCGCGCCCCCGCGTCGTCCCACGCGAGCTCGACCAGTGCCGGGACGCAGCGCGACGGATGCGCATGCCAGCCGAGCGCATGAGAACGCAGCGCGCTGGCGAGTTCGTTCGTGCACCCGGCACGCGCCCCGAGGTCGTAGAGCATGCGACGCATGGCCGCGTCGCCGGTGTCGAGTCGCGGCAGCACTCGTAGAACTTCGCTGGAGATCCCGCGGTCCACCGACGGACGCTGGAGCAGATCCGCAAGCCACTGCGCCGGCTCGTCGCACGCCGCGGCCAGCTCCTCGCGCTCGAGCCGCGCGCGGTGGCGCGGATCGGCGCACCGCGGCTCCCACGGCACAGGCTCGCTCGCGGGCCAGCGCGCGGCGGCCTCGGAGAGTCGCGTGTCGAGCGTCCGAAAGTCGAACAGGAGGTACAGGTCCCACTCCTTGCGGCCGTCCGGCAGGACGAGCGCGTGGCGCGGCGAGATGCGCTGGACGACCCCATCATCGACGACGATGTGCTCTCCGAGCAGGTAGCGCTCGTGCAGCACGGGCTCGAGCGCCATGTGCTCACCACAGCTGATTTCGCCGAGGCGCGGGCAGGGCACGCGACGACCCTGCGCATCGAAGTCGCGCGGCGTGTGGCGGAAGTAGGAGCCGACGACGCAGTGGAACGAGCGCGTCCACGCCACGAACGCCGGGTCGCGGTAGCGCTCGACCACGATGCGCTCGCTGGCGGACTCGCCATCGGCGTTGATCACCCCGAGCAGCGGGCGGCCGTCCCGGGCGGATTGGGCCGCTGCGTCCTCGAGGGTGCGCTGCCAGTGGATCTGGAGCGCGTCGGAATCCGCAGGCTCCGCAGTACCTGCGAGCAGGGCCAGAAGGAGGACGAGTGCGTGCATGAGCTTGGGCCGGGGCCTAGCCCGGCGACGCTGAGGGTTCTACACCGCCAGCGGCCCTCGGAGCGAGAAAGGCGGTGGAGCGAGGGCTGCCCTTGGGCGACAATCCTCATGGTCGGTCATGCGCATCATCTACCTCGCCCTCGCCGCCGTGTTCGTGGCCCTCGCCACGGCTGGGGTGTTCCTGCCGGTCCTGCCGACGACGCCCTTTCTGCTGCTGGCGAGCTGGTGCCTCCTGCGTTCCTCGCCGCGACTGCACGCCCGCCTGCTGGCCTCCCCGATCTTCGGACCCCTGCTGCTCGACTGGGAGCGCCATCGCGGAGTGCGCCTGCACGTGAAGGTCTCGGCGCTCGGCGTGCTCGTGCTCGTGGTCGGCTTTGGCCTGGCCTCGGGCGGCCTGACACTGCCGCTCAAGATCGTGCTGGTGTCCCTCGCCAGCATCGGAGCGACCGTGATCCTGCGCCTGCGCACGCTCCGTACCCCGCTGCCGCTGCCGCCCGCGACCGAGACTGCGCGCGCCGACGAGGACGCCGCGTAAATTCGCCGCGCCCGGGTTTCGTCGCGCCCGGGGTTTGTCTCACCCGGGTTGGCTGCCCGCACCTCAGGCTCGTCGCACCCTCCTCCGCGCGCCGCGCGCCGCAGGAGGAAGGTGGTCGGGGTGAGAGGATTTGAACCTCCGACCTCTTGGT
>SXKQ01000081.1 GCA_005778045.1 Planctomycetia bacterium | reverse complement strand
CGTGCCCAACTACTTCGGCGAGCAGCGCTTCGGCCTGCGCGGAGACACGTGGAAGGTCGGCCGAGCGCTCCTGCTCGGCGAGCACGAGGAAGCCGTGGCGTGGATCGCCGGCCGCGCCGGCCCGCGCGACCGCGGCCGCATCCGCGAGGCGCGCGAGCGCTACGACTGCGGTGACTACCTCGGCGCTGCGGATGCGTGGCCCGGCAACTTCCGGCCCTGCATCCGCCTGTGCCGTGCGATGGGCAAGAGCGGGGGCAACGCGCGCCGCGCGCTCTACGCGCTCGACCGCGACTTCCTGCGCTTTTACACCTCGGCCTATCAGTCGTGGCTGTTCAATCGCGTGGTGGCGCTGCGCCTCGCGCACATCGACACGGTCGAGGAGGGCGACCTCGCCTGGTTGCATCGCAACGGCGCGGTGTTCCTCGTCAAGGAACTCGAGCTCGAGCGGGAGCGCGCCGCGGGCCTCGAGATCTCCGCCAGCGGTCCGTTGTTCGGCACGCGCATGACCGCGCCCGTCGGCCGCCCGCTCGAGATCGAGCAGTCGGTGCTCGCGGAGGCGGGCCATGCGTCGGAGGCCTTCACCCGGCCCGGCCCGCTGCAGTGGCAGGGCAGCCGGCGTCCCCTGCGCTTCCCGCTCGGCGAAGTGAGCTGCGAGGCGGGCCGCGACGAGCACGGCGAGTTCCTCGAGCTGCGCTTCTCGCTGCCGCCGGGCTGCTACGCCACGAGCGTGTTGCGGGAGCTGCTGGAGTCGCCGGTGAGCGATCCGGATGGCGAGCGTGAGGACGCTGGTGACGACGAGGTCGCCGCAGCGGACTAGGCTCTCGCGCTAGCTCTCGGGCTCGGGGTGGGCCTCGCCGTGGCGCTTGCGCCACTCCCACAGGCCCAGACCTGCGGCATGTTCGAGAGGACGTCCGACGGCGCGCGCGAGCAGGCAGATCTGGCCGCGGTGGTGTGCCTCGTGGGCCATGGCGTAGGCGAGGAAGTTCACGGCGTCTGGCTTGAAGCCCGCGAGCTTGCCGTTGTCCTCGAGCGCGCGGCGGACCATCTCGACGAGCGCGAGAGCGCTCGCGGCCAGCGCGGCGCGCGCGTCCTCGATCGTCGCGGTCTCGCGCTCGAGCCGCGCCGGCACGGCGATATCCGGGGCATGGTGCGCGAGCCACAGGAGGCGCACGTTGTGCATGTGCGCGACCACGCCGCGGATCGTGCGGCCCTTGCCGATCGGCGCGAGTGCGCCCCAGGCCTCGCGGTCGAGCTGCTCGAGCAGGAACTGGTGGATGCGCTCGTGCGTCGACCACGTCTCGAGCAGCGCCGCCGCCGGATCGAAGGGCGGCTTGCCGCGGCCCTTGCGCGCCTGGGCCTGCGCGAGCACAGACTCGGATTCCTCGGGCGCGACCTTGGGCTCGCTCGCCTTGCCGCGCGCCGGCTTCGCTTTGTGCGCAGCGACCGGCTTCGCGTCCGCTCCACTCTTCTTGATCGGCTCGACCGGCTCGTCCTTCTTCTTGGCCACGTTTTTCGTGTTCCTTTCGCGCTTCGCGCGGCGCGAAACCATAGCGACGCGCGCGCCCCGCCGCCCGCATGGGCTACGCACTTCTCCCGGAGCTGGCTACGGACCTCGTCCCTTCGCCGGTGCTGCGCAGGCGCCTCTCCCCCGCGAATCCACGTCTGCGAGGGTGCAGACGGAGAGCCACTGGAAGACGCATGGGAGTCCGCCCGTCGAGCCGGTTCCGCCGCCGGGTCGCGGCCGCTCGCCGCGGCTCGGCCGTCGTGGCCGGACTGTTCTGGTTGCTCGCGCTGGCCCTGTTCGTGGCGCCATGCCTGCGGGCGCGCGATGACATCGGCAGCTACGAGAGCGACTTCACCCGCGACACGGTCGCCGACAGCGTGCACGACAAGATCGACCTGCCGTTCGACGTGGACGTCGCGAGCCATGATGCAGGACGTCGCGCCGGGGCTTGGCGCCCACATCGCGGCGGCGAGTGAGCGGTAACTTGGGCTCGAGTCGGCCTGGCTGCGCTGTACGGGCGCCGTCGAGTTCCTGCGCGCCCCGTAGGTCCAGAAAAACTTCCAGATCCACTGCGTCGGCTGCCACGGCGCGACCGGTGACGGCGGTGGTCCCGCGGCGCGCTACCTGAACCTGCGTCCGCGCAAGTTCCGCAAGGGACTGTTCAAGTTCACCTCGACCGACGCGGCCTCGCGCCCCCGAGCGCCGCGACCTGTTCCAGATCATCACGCGCGGTCTCGCGGGCCACTTCGATGCCCGAGTTCCGACTGGTGAACGAGGAGAAGCGCTGGGAGCTCGTCGAGTACGTGCGCTGGCTCTCGATGAAGGGCGAGTTCGAGCAGAGGATGCACGACGACGCCTACGAGAACGACGAGCTGCCGGACGCGGCCGAAAGCGCCGAGATCATCATCAAGCGCTGGCTGCTGGCGAACCTGCGCTCGATCTACCCCGGCGTCAACGAGACGCCCAACGACGCCGCTTCCGTCGAGCGCGGTCGCAAGTACTTCAACGACGTCGCCAAGGGCAGCTGCTACTCGTGCCACGGTGCCGGCAGCAAGGGCGATGGCCCGACCGCGGGCGACTACGAGGACGACTGGGGCTACCCGATCCGTCCGCGCGACCTGACGGCGGACACGTTCCGTGTAGGGGCCGAGGGTGTCGACCGATGACGCACGATCGCCGCGGGCATCAAGGGCACGCCGATGAGCTGGGGCCTGATGTACTTCTTCGTGCCGCTGATCCTGAACAAGCCGATCTGGAGCCACTCGCTCTCGGTGATCGGCTTCTGGGCGCTGGCGTCCGTCTATCCGCTCGGCGGCGTGCACCACTTCCTGATCTCGCCGATCCCTGACGACTTCGAGTTCGGCGCGATTGCGAGCACCATCGCCATCGAGGTGGTCATGACGACGGTCGTGGTCAACTTCTTCATGACGCTGCGCGGTCGCGACGTCTCGCTCGGCTTTGCCTGCCGGCATTGCCACCGCCAGTACGTGCGCACAGTCTCCAACGAGCACGTGCGCTGGTGGCCGCCGAGCTCCGCGCAGAAGTGCCAGAACGCGCTCAACCAGCCGCACCTGTGGGGCACGCGGCGCGTCGGTCTCGATCTCGCGCGCGAGCGCGGCAAGCAGACCAACGACTGGCACATCGCGCACTTCATCGACCCCAAGAGCGTCGTACCGCACTCCGTCATGCCGGCCTGCCCGTTCTACTTCGACGACAAGGGCGTGCCCAAGGTCTACGGCATCGAGCTCGTCACCTACCTGCAGTGGCTCGGCACGATGCAAGTGGGCATTCCGGTCGCGGAGAGGGTCACGCCGTGAGCCAGCAACCTCAGCTGGTCCCGCTGGCGCGCCGTCGCTGGCGCACGATCCACGGCGTGTTCACGCGCGTGGGCGTGGGCCGGGGGGTGCAGGTTCTTCTTCAAGCTTCACGAGTTCCTGCGCGCGATCAAGAAGGACGAGCTCGCGGGCTTCGCCTTCGACCCGATCCTGAACCACGGCTTCGTGGCGGTGCGCTTCTTCCCGATGCTGGTGCGGACCTTCCTCACCGGGCAGTTCACGGACATCGAGAAGACCAAGCACGAGATGCCCGACCGCGTCTGGCGGCCGCAGCGCGAGGACGATCTCGACTTCGGGGAGGAGACGCCGAGAGCGAGCTCGATACGGACAGCCGCCAGCACGACCCGGGCTTCGACCACGGCGGCGTGCCGTGGTACCTGATGCTCCTCTACATCGAGTTCCTCGTGCTCGTCACGCGGTACACGCTCGAGTAACGGCTGCCCGAGGTGCGCGGCTTCCGCGCCGTTCCGGGGGTCGAAGGCGAGTTCGAAGGGCGCGCGCTCGCGCTCGAGAGCGACCGCGACGCGGACGTCGGCGGAGCGACGGTCGTGCTGCTCGTCGCATTTGAGGGCGTTCGTCGCGTGCCCTTCGCGCGCTTTGTGCTGCGCTCCCCGCCCGCGCGCATGGGCGCGCGGTGCTCGCTGTCGAGGTGGAGTCCCGCCTGTCGCCGGCGGACAAGGTGGCTCGCATCCGCGCTCGGCCGTGCTCGCCGCGGAGCTCAACCTCGCCGGGGCGTTTCTCGACAACGACGTGGGTCTGTACCTCGCCGCGACTGGCCGCCTGCCCCCGATCTTCGCGGCCTCGTCGATGCTGGTGTCGAGCGTGTTCTCGGCGCTCAACTCCGGTCGGCGGATCCACTGGCGTCGCGAGGGCGAAGCCAAGGCCGAGCTACGCACCCGCCCGCAGGCCGCCTCCACACTCGGACCTACGGCGGGTGTGCGTAGTCCCACCTAAGTTCGCTCGCCGACCTCTCGACACAGTCCGCGGAGGCTTCGCCGTGCCGCTCGCAAAGACACGGGACAAGGTCGTACAGGGGCTGGGCCGTGCCCGGTGCCCCTGCATCGCTACACCCGCGCGCGCATCGCCGTGGCGGTGGCGTTCACCCTGCTCCTCGCGGCGTCCTGCGCGGGACCGATGAGCTGCCGCTCGCGCTGCGCGGACTCGCCTTCGGCGCCGCCAACGGCCTGTTGCCCTGCGGGCTCTCTTGGTCGGCGATCGCGCTCGGCGCTGCGGCGGCCGAGCCCGCGCTCGCTCTGGCGGGTCCTTTGCCTTCGGCATCGCGACGGGGCCGGTGCGCGGGGCGCTCGCGCTGGGCGCTGGGTGCATTCCTGCAACGTGGCGCGCCCGGTGCGCGCGGCTCGCGGCGGTGGTGCTGCTCGCCTCTGGGGACTGGACCCAAGTCCGGGGGCTCTGGCCCGTGGCGACCGAGGTCGGCGCGGAAGTCCTTCCCGCCTGCTGCGTGGGCGGGGAGGTTTTCATGCATGAAACGTAATTAGAACCAACTGTCGGTCAAGGCGTCGGATCGGTCGCAGCGATAGCAAGGGCACCTGTGCGCCCTGCCGGTCTCCCTCGGAGCGGGGAACGGAGCGCTCCCGACCCCTCGCCACCCCACCACGATGTCCAGCCTGCAGATCGACCCCATCCTGCTCGAAGCCGTCATCCGCGGAACGGCCGAGGGGCTCTCCATGACCGGGCTCCAGCCGCCCCCGGTCGGCGCCTCGCGCTTCTACACCGGGTCGCGACCGATCTCGGTGATGGTCGGCATGGTCGGGAAGACCAACGGCACCTGCGCCATCTCGATGTCCGAGCGCGCGCTCTTGCACGTGGCCGGCTCGCTGCTCGGCGAGCAGCGCAATCAGGCGGATCACGAAGTGATCGACGCCATCGGCGAGATCGGCAACATGATCGCCGGCCGCGTCAAGGAGCTGCTCACGGGCACGTCGTTCGAGATGGAGAACATCTCCGTGCCGTCCGTGATCATGGGCGCGAGCTACTCCCTGCACTTCGCGCGCGGCATGCACGTGGTGTCGGTCGACTTCGAGCTCGGCGACCTGCCGCTGTACGACGCCAAGGACCGCTTCTTCACGGTCACGCTGTCACTGCTGCGCCGGGTCGCGATCGCGGCCTGAGGCCACCGCAGCACAAGGCGCGGGGCCCGCTCCGGCGCGTGCCGAGGTGGGCCCCGAGGTCCATTGCGACCGGACGCGCTCAGACGAGCCCGAACACCACGTTGAGGAGCCTGTAGACGAGCGCCGCGAGGATCGCCGTGGCCGGCAGGGTGAAGACCCAT
>SXKQ01000080.1 GCA_005778045.1 Planctomycetia bacterium | reverse complement strand
GACGTTCAGGCGCGCGGGCTCGAGTTCGCCGAGCGCGCGCTCGCGCCCGAGCTCCGCGCGCGCGAAGGCGTCGCTCGCGAACGCGCGCTGGCAGGCGAGCACCTGATGCGCGAAGGCCTCGTTGAGCTCGATCACGCCGATGTCGGCGAGCGTGCAGCCGGCTTCCTCGACTGCACGCGCCGTGGCGAACACAGGCCCGAGTCCCATGCGTTGTGGTGCGAGCCCGGCGTACGCGAAGGCGCGGAGGCGCGCGAGCGGTTCCAAGCCGAGCTCGCGTGCGCGCTCCTCGCTCGCGACGAGCAGCGTGCATGCGCCATCGGTGACCTGCGATGAGTTTGCCACGGTGACGACGCCGTCGGGCTTCTCGAAGAACGGCTTGAGCCTCGCAACCTGCTCGAGCGACTGTCCCTCGCGAATGCCGTCGTCCGCGCGCAGCGTGTGGCCATCGCGCGCGCCCTGCGGCATCACGGGCACGATCTCGCGCTCGAAGCGCCCGGCCTTGCGCGCCGCCTCCGCGCGCCGGTGGCTCTCGACCGCGAGCTGGTCGCCCTCGAGGCGCGTCAGCCCAAATTCGCGCACGAGCACTTCGGTCGCGCGCCCCATGATCAGGCCGCAGGTCGGATCCGTCAGGCCCTCGACGAGCGCGATGCGCGGCTTCAGGTGCCACGGACGGAAGCGCGCGATCGCAGCGAGGCGCGCGCCGAGCGACTTCGCGCGCGCGAGCTGCGCGAACAGGTCGGTCAACTCCGGACCGTAGACGAGCGGGTAGGCGCTCATGGCCTCGACGCCGCCCGCGAGGAACAACTCGCCGCGGCCCGCGAGGATGCGCGTCGCCGCGCTCGTGATCGCTTCCATGCCGCTGGCGCAGTTGCGCCCGAGCGTGACGGCAGGCACCCGCTCCGGAAGGCCCGCGCGCAGCGCGATCACGCGCGCCACGTTGACTTGGTCATGCGGCGGTCCGACGCAGCCGATCAGGACTTCGTCGATCACGCCCGTGTCGATCCCGCTGCGCGCGATCGTCTCGCGCGCTGCCAGCGCGCCGAGCCGCGCCGCGTCCTCCTGCTTCAGAACGCCGCCCGCCTTCGCCCAGGGCGTGCGCCAGCCCGCAGCGAGGACGACGCCGCGCCTCATGACTTCGGCCGAAGATCGACAAAGCGCTTCTCCTTCATCGCGCTCTCCATGCCGAGGTGTTCCAGCATCTCGTGCAGCGGCAGCACATGCACCTTGTTCGGCGCGACTTCGAGCGCGTTGGCGAGATCGTGGGAGATGCGCTCCGAGAGCTCGCGCGCGTCGACGCCCGCGCGCGCCGCGACGCGCACCGAGAGCTGGTCGAGCTCGAGCGGATCGTCGCCGACCTTCGAGATCACGACCTGCCACTCCTCGACGTCGCGCATCGCCGCCAGCACGCTGCCCATGACCGAGAGGTCGACCAGCGTGCCCTTGATCTTGGTCAGCGAGAGCGAGTGCTGCTCGCTCACGCGGCGCAGCTCGGCCCCGATGCGCGGCAGCGTGCGCCCGCAGCTCGGGCACGCTCGCCACGAGAGGCCACCGACGCAGAGGTCACCCGTGCGGTAGCGCAGCACGCACGTGCCGTGCCCGAGGATGCCGGTGTAGACGAGCTCGCCGTCCTCGCCGTCGGGGACGACCGCGCCCGACTTCGGGTCGATCACCTCGAACACTCCGAGGTCGGGGTGCAGGTGATAGCCCGTCGAGCGATTCTCCGCGTTGGGGCACTCGGCCCACGCCATGCGCGCCTCGGTGAATCCATAGGTACCGACGATGCGCACCTCGCCCGCGCCGCCCTTGCGCAGTGCTTCGATCATCTTGTCCTTGAGCCCCGGCGGCACTTTTTCGGCGCCGAGGATCACCGTGCGCACGTTGGCGAAGCTCGTGCCGAGCTCGTTGCCGCGCCGCAGCACGTGGTACGTGAAGCCCGGAGTGCCTACCACGACAGTGGGGTTCAGGCGCTCGAACAGCCGCAGCGAGCCGTCGGTGCCCATGACCTTGCCACCGCCCGAAGGCACGACGAGCGCGCCGGTCTCGAAGCCGCCGAGCGTCACGGCCCAGAAAGCGAGGTGCGGAGCGAAGGGGAACAGGTTGACGATGCGATCGCGCGTCGGATCGAGCCCGGCGATGTCGAACATGCGCGCGATGCCCTGCTGCAGCACCTGCAGGTCGAAGGGCGTGTAGGCGAAGCCCACGGGCTCGCTCGAGCGGCCGGTGGTGAAGGTGAGGAAGTTGGGCGTGTACTGGAAGCGCACCGCCTCGCGCGCGCGCGCACCGCCGAGCACGAGCGCCAGCTTGCGCAGGAACGGCCAGTGAGCACGGATCAGGTCCGGGCGCGGGCGCAGCACGAAGTCGTAGCGCGTCTCGGGCGACGTCTGCGCGCGCAGCAGGTCCTGCTTGGTGGAGAACGGGAGGCGCTGGAGGTCGGCGACGCGCGTCACGGACTCCGGTCGCACGCCCGACTCGTCGAAGACGCGGCGGTAGTGCGCAGAGAACGGGTACAGCTCCTCGCGCACGAAGCGTGCAAGCGCGGCGTCCTGCAGGCCGCGCAGGTCGCGGGCGGGGAGGCGGGCCAGCGAGGCCCAGTCGCGCGGTGTGCCCATGATGAAGACAGGCTGGAGCGGCAGCCGCCGGATCTCAAGCGCCGAACGACCTCCCGGCCGCTGCCGGGCAGCTTTTTAGCTTTTTCGCGCGACTTGCGTGTGTGCGCAGCGACGGAGGGTGGGGCGCGAGCGGAGAGCGCGCGCCCTGCACCGCCGCGCCTTCGTTCGGCCCGGGTGCCGCCTCGCTCTCCGCTCTAGAACCCCTCCAGACGGAACTTGCCCAATGAAACCTTTCCTTCCTTGCCGGCTTTCGACGGCGGCTCTTGCGCTGTGCGCGCTGGCTTCGAGCGCCCTCGGGACCCTCTCCGCAGCGCCGCTCGCCCCGCTTCCGGCGCTCCAGTCGCCCTGCACGACAGGCGGGCTCCCGCCCTGCATCCCCGTCGGCGACTGCGCGCTCTACACCTTCTGCCGTCCGCCGCTCCCGCCCGGCCAGCGCTGGGTGGGCACCCCTGGAGATCCGGTCGGCTTCGAGGACGACTACTTCTCCGACGACTTCCTCGGCGCCTGCGGCGGCGCAGGGGCGACGGCGACGATCCTCGTCTGCAATCACTCCGACCGGCTCGTGGTCCCGCCGAGTGTCGTGGACCTCGGCGGTGCGGGCGAGCAGGGCGACCCCGAGATCTTCGTGCGCTGGACGTCGGTCTACACCTCGACGATCACCACGACGCATACGAACATCTCGAGCTACGGCATGCAGTCGACGGGGGGCGGTGGCTGGAGCTCGTCGAACTCAACGGGCGTGAGCTCGAGCTCGACCGTCCTGCGCTACGCCTGGCACAACTCGGCGGTCGTGAGCGTGCAACCGTGCTGAAACTGCGCTTCCTTCCGAGGCGGTTGCTCCTCGCGCTCAGTCTCGTCGTGGTCGTGATGGTGCCGACTCTGTGGCTGCTCGCGCGCGGGATTCACCGCGCGCCCGGGACCTTGCCTGAACTCGGGGGAGCCGCGAGTTCCGCACCGGATGCACTCGGCATCGACGCGCTGCGCAGTGAAGCGCCAGCCTCGGCCGCGAGCGTGGAATCACCCCAGTCCTCCGCTGCCGTGGCGTCCGAGGTCACATCCGCCGCCAGCCGCATCGTCGGGCGAGTGTTCGACTCCGGCGGGAGGCCGCTCGCGGCGGCGCACGTACTCGCGACCGCTCCCGAGGGCGATCTGTTCGCGCCGAGCTTCTCGGCCGTCAGCGATCGCGAGGGCTGGTACGAGTTGCTCGACGTGGCGCCGGGCAGCTACGACCTCGGCGTGCGCCCGGCCGGCGTCGCGCTCGGATCGACCGTGCTCGAGCGCATCGCGGTCGAGGAGGGCTCTGTGGCGGTGGCGGACCTCGCGCTGCGAGGCGAGCGCACCCTGCGTGGCGGCTTCGAGTTCGCCACCGACTGGGACGACATGGACATGTCGCTCGTGCGGGTCGCGCTGTGGCGCAAGGGCGAGTGGGGGAGGGCGGTGGCGCGCGCCTTCTGCTTCACATCCCACGCCGAGCCTTGGCGCTCGGGTGCATTCCAGTTCGAGGGACTCGAGCCGGGCGCCTACGTCCTCGAGGCTTGGCCCTTCGTCGAGGAGCACGACGTGTGGCGCGGCGAGGTCGAGCTCGCGAGCGCAGACGCGACTCTGCCGTGCCGCGCGCTCGGGGAAGATCGT
>SXKQ01000007.1 GCA_005778045.1 Planctomycetia bacterium | reverse complement strand
GTCTCCTGCTGCGGCTCACGAAGGAGGCGTCGTGAGAATCCTCCGCATCAAGCTGCGCAACTTCCGCGGCGTCGTCGAGCGCGAAGTTCACTTCCCGCGCGAGGGTGTCTCGATCGTCGCGGGTGACAACGAGATCGGGAAGTCCTCGATCGCGATGGCGATCGACGCGCTGATCGAGCACCTCGACACCTCGAAGAAGCAGGAAGTGCTCGCGCTCAAGCCCGTGCACCGCGACGAGGGCGCCGAGGTCGAGGCCGACATCGAGGCCGGTCCGTACAAGTTCACGTACTCGAAGCGCTTTCATCGCCAGCCCCAGACGAACCTCACGATCACGAGCCCGCGCCCCGAGAATGCAAGCGGTCGCGAGGCGCACGAGCGCGTCTCGCACATCCTCCGCGAGACCGTCGACATGGAGCTGTGGAAAGCCCTGCGAATCGAGCAGGGTTCCGAGCTTCTTCCACCCGACTTGAGCGCGCAGAAGCGGCTCTCGGCGGCGCTCGATGCCGCAGCAGGCTTCGCGAAGGCCGCAGAGGGCGACGAGTCGCTCTATGACGCCGCGCGGACGGAAATGCTCCGGTACTTCACGGAGTCGGGCTCGGAGCGCAAGGACTTCCGGCAGCGAGGCGAGGAGCGCGACGCGGCCGCGCAAGAGGCGCTGGAGCTGCAACAGCGGCTCACGGAGCTTGGGAAGGACATCGAGAGCAGTGAGTCGCTCGCGCGCCAGCTGACAGCGGACGAGCCGGAGCTGACTCGCCTGCGTGCGGTCGCAGCGGAGCGTCACAGGGCGGTCCTAGCGCTCGCGGGACTCGACTCCGCGGTCGCGACTGCGGAGGCGAAGTTCGACGCGGCGCGCAAGCAACTTGGGATCTCGGAGGAACAGGCGCGCAAGCGTGCAGGGTTGCGCACGGACGTCGTCGCGCGCCAGCGGGCGCAAGACGACGCCGAGGCCGAGGTCGAACGGGGGCGGTCGCTTGGGAGTTCCGATGCGGCCATGTCGGAGCAGGCCGCTCGCGCGGTCGCGGAAGCGCTGGCTGCGCGGGATGCAGCCGGAGCGCGACTCACGCTCGTGCGCAAGGATCACCGGTTCCGCCAGAATGAGCACGATCTGGCGATCCTGAGCGAACGGCTGCAGCGAGTGGAGCGCGCTCAGGTGCAACTTGCGCACGCCGATCAGGTGCTCGAGGGACCGCGCGTGCAAGAAGAGGACCTCAGGCAGCTCCGTGCCGCGTGCGAGGAAGTCGCGAAGGCCGACGCGGTGCTGAAGACCGAGAGTCCGAGCCTGCGGCTGGCAGTGCAGCGCAAGCTGAGCGTGGAGCTCGACGGCGAGCAGCGGGAAGTGGCCTCCGGTTCCACGCTCGAAGCGCGCTTCAGCGAAAAGCTCGCGCTCGAACTTCCGGAGCTTGGCCGTCTGGAGGTGCGGACCGCAGGCAGTGCCGCCGAGCTGCGCCGGAAGCTCTCCGAGGCGGAGCGCGCGGTCGAGCGCATCCTCGAACGGCTTGGCGTCGGCGACGAGGAGTCGGCGATGCGACGTCGCGACGAGCAGCGTGACGCGCTCAAGACTCGCAAGGACAGCGACTCGATCGTGCGCGAGAACCTCCGCGACCTCACCGAGGTCTCCATGCGGGAGAAGATCGCGCGTCTCGAGTCCGAGGTGCGCGACTATCCGGCCACCCGCGCGGTTGGTGAGCCGATCCCGGATGACGTCTCGGCCGCCAAGCGGGCCGAGAAGGCTGCGGAGGATGCCTTCGAGCACGCGTGCACGGTCCTCGAGACGGCGGATGGCGAGCTCAAGCGCATCGGCGAAGCGAGCAAGGAGCAGGCGATCGCGCTCGCGGGCTTGCAGCAGAAGCTCGCGACCGCGCAGGCCGAACGAAACGTCGCTGTCGAGAAGCTCGAAGTGGCGCGCGCGGAACGTGCGGACGCTCAACTCGAAGCGGATGTCGAGGCCGCGCGCCAGTCGCTGGCCGTCGCGGACTCGGCGCAAAAACTGGCGCGCGCGGCCTTGTCGGCGGCATCGCCGGATGAGACGCGGGCGCTCGCGGAAAACGCCGAGTCTGCGGCCAACCGTGCCCAAGAGAACCTGCAGCACCTGCGCCAGCGACTGTCCCAGCTGAAGGGCAAGCTCGAGGCCATGGGGGAAGAGGGCTTGGCCGAGAAGCTGGACGCCGCCACGGCGAAGAGTGGTCAGCTCGCGCGGCAGTGCGAGCGGGAGCGCGCGCGAGCGTCGGCCGCCAAGCTGCTCTATGAGACGCTGGACACGGCGCGCGCGGAGGCTCGCTCGGCTTACGTGGCGCCGCTGCGAGATCAGATCGAGCGACTCGGTCGGCTGGTCTTCGGTCCCACGCTCTCGCTGCACGTGAGCGAGGAGCTCGCCATCGTGGATCGCACTCTCGACAACGTCACGGTTCCGTTCGCGCAGCTGTCGGGCGGCACGCGTGAGCAGCTCGGCATCCTCGCGCGCCTCGCGTGCGCGATCCTCGTGTCGAAGCAGGGCGGCGCGCCGGTCATCCTCGACGACACGCTCGGCTACACCGATGACGCACGGCTCGAGCGCATGGGCGCCGCGATCGCGCATGCCGGTCGTCATTGTCAGGTGATCGTGCTCACGTGCATGCCGCGTCGCTACGCGACCGTCGGCGGCGCACACATCATCACGCTCGAGCGCTCCCAGTCCTAGCTGGAGTAGCACGGCATGGCGGCCGCGGCACGCGTCACGAGGACGCGCGCCGCGGCTGCTGTGTCGGGCCTCGTCTTGCCCGCTCGCTCAGGCCTTGAGGGCCGCGATCAGCTCGGCTTCCTTCTCGGGCGAGAGCATGCGGGCGGCGCCGGCGAAGAGGCGCTGGCGGCGCTCGGGCGGGAGCGACTGGAACCACGCGAGTGTGTCGCAGGTCGTGGTCTCGAGGGCGCGGAAGCGCAGGCCGGCGGCGACGGCGCGGGCGTTGCTCGCGCGATGGAGGCCACGCGTCTCGCCGTCGTAGGGCGCCCAGATGTGGAAGCCCGCGGGCTGGTGGCTCGCGAGCACTTCGAGCGGGACCCAGCGCGGCGTCGCGCTGCCGCCCGCGCACTTGACGCAGGCCGCGATCGCGTCGCCCCAGCGCAGGTAGCTCTCGGGGCTCGGCACGGGGCCGCAGGCGTTGAAGCGGCCGAACGCGCGCGTCTCGGCGACGTGCACCATCCACTCCGCGAGGTCGCGCACATCGATCATCTGGATCGGATCCTCCGGCGAGCCGGGAACCGCGAAATCGCCACCCTGCGCGGCGCGCGCGGGCCAGTACGTGAAGCGATCCGTGGGATCGCCGGGGCCGACGATGTAGCCGGGGCGCACGATCGACGCACGATCGGGGAACGCCTCCTCCGCCGCTTTCTCGCACAGCTTCTTCAGCGGTCCGTAGTACTCGTACTGCGGCCCCATCGATTCGAGCGTCGGATCGGGCATCGTGCCGCACTCGGCCTCCTCGTCCATGCCCTCGATGTCATTGCGCGCGTAGGCGGAGATCGAGCTCACGTAGACGTAGTGCGCGACGTTCGGTGCGAGCAGCTCCGCCGAGGCCTTCACGTGCCGCGGGTAGTAGCCGCAGTCGTCGAACACGACATCCCATTGGCGGTTGGCGAGCGCCTTGATCCCATCGCCCTTCTGCGGATCGCGGTCGCCCTGCAGCTTCTCGAGCTCCGGGAACAGACCGGGGTTCGTCTTGCCGCGATTGAAGAGCGTGAGCTCGTGGCCGTGCGGACGCGCGGCCTCGACCAGCGCTGGTCCGAGGAATCCGGTGCCGCCGAGGATCAGGATGCGCAGCTTGCGCGGTGTGGCGGCGTCTGCAGTCGACTGGCAGGCGAGGCTGCCGGCACCGAGGAGCGCGGCGGTGGAGGAGTACTGGAGCAGCTGGCGACGACTGAGGTTCATGGGGCGTGGACTCCGGGGCGGTAAGACGGCCACAGAATGACATTCGGGCCTGCGCCGCACTGTCAGCGTCCCGTAATCTCTCAGCGGTTTCACGCTGCGTGTCCTGTTCGTTAGCCTCTACTGGCGTGAGACACCTCGTTCCGCTCGCGCTGCTCCTCGCCGCTTGCGGCGACGTCGCCACGCCGCCGCGCGAGGCTCCGACCGGCATGGTGTGGATCCCGCCGGGCGAGTTCGACATGGGCTCGAGCGACGGGCTCCCCGACGAGCGTCCGATCCATCGCGTGCGCGTCTCGGGCTTCTTCCTCGACGTCACCGAGGTCACCAACGCGCAGTTCCGCGCCTTCGTGGAAGCCACGGGGCATGTCACGACCGCCGAGCGCGCGCCGACGGCCGAGGAGATCCTCGCGCAGGCGCCGCCGGGAACGCCGCCGCCGCCGCCGGAGCTGCTCGTCGCGGGCGGGCTCGCCCTCGATCGCACGATGGAGAGCGGCTGGTGGTGGAAGTGGCAACCGGGCGCGAGCTGGCGCAAGCCCGATGGCGTGAACGCGATCGGTCCCGAGCACGATTCGCTGCCGGTGGTGCAGGTGTCCTGGTTCGACGCGGTCACCTATGCGAAGTGGGCCGGAAAGCGCCTGCCGACGGAAGCGGAGTGGGAGCGCGCGGCGCGCGGCGGACTGGACGGACAGCGCTACGTCTGGGGCGCGCAGAAGAACCCCGAGGGCCGCGAACTCGCGAACATCTGGCAAGGGCGCTTCCCCGAGACCAACACGGTCGCGGACGGTTTCGAGGGCGCGGCGCCGGTGAAGTCGTTCCCGCCCAACGGCTTCGGACTGTACGACATGTCGGGCAACGCGTGGGAGTGGGTCAGCGACTGGTACCGGCCCGACGCGTACGCACAGACACTGGCGAAAGCGCTCGATCCGCAGGGCCCCGAGTTCAGCCACGACCCGCAGGAGCCGAGCGCGCCCAAGCGCGTCACGCGGGGCGGCTCGTTCCTCTGCAGCGACAACTACTGCATCGGCTACCGACCGAGCGCGCGCATGAAGTCGAGCCCCGACACGGGGCTCGTTCACACGGGCTTCCGCTGCGCGCAGGCGCCGTGAGCTTGCCGAGAGCGCAGCGCAGCGACTGGCCGAAGCTCGCGCTGGCTCCACGCGAGGTGCCGCTCTCGTACTCGATCGGTGCCCCGCTCGGCGAACCACTGATGCAAGCGGGGCTGCTCCTGCTGCTCATGGCGCTCGTGCCGCTGTGGGGCGTGCTGCCGCACACGGAGGTCGCATCGCTGTGGCGCTATGACGGCGAGCTCGAGTTCGCGACGGCGCGCATCACGCACGTCGAGCCGACGTCCGCGACGGAGGGCGGCGGCAAGCGTCGACATGGCACGCCCGTACAGCGCATCGACTTCGAGTTCGAGCGCGAGGGCGCGATGCTCTCGGGCACGAGCTACGGCCCAGTGGCGCCACCGGAAGTTGGCGCGCGTGTCGAGGTCGAGTTCCCGCTCGCCAAGCCGCAGTTCGCGCGCATTCTCGGCCTGCGCTCGCACCTGTTCGGGCCCGCGGCGTTGATGTCCCTGCTCTTCCCGCTCATGGGCTTCGTGCTGTGTCTCGTCGCGCTCGTGCGCGCCCTGCGCGTTCTCGGGCTCGCCACCAACGGTCGAGCCGCGCTGGCCTGCACGCAGGAACTCAAGTTCCTCCGCACGCGGAAGCGGCGGGATCACCACCGCGCCACCTACTCCTTCGTCGTCGGTGGGGCAGAGATCCATGGCAAGAAGGACACGACGGCGAAGGCGCTCTACGAGGACGAGCGCGGGCTGCGCGTGCTGTACGATGATCGGCGGCCGCGGCGCCACGAGCTCGTCGACGAGCTGCCGTTGCCGCCGCGATTCGACGCGCTCGGACGCGTGCAGCCAGTGCCGAGGCGCAAGCTCGCGACGGTGCTGATTCTCCCCACGCTCGTGTCGTGCGGCTATGTCGCTTGGGCCGTGGCGATGGCGCTGCGCTGAGCCTCAGCGCGCGAGCAGCTCCGCGAGCTGCGCGTCGCCTTGGCCTCGCTCGCCGAGCAAGTCGACGAGCTTCTCCTTCGCCATCACGTGCGGAACGCCGCGCAGGCGCTCCGTAGCGAGCCATGCCGCCGCAAGCTGCACGGCGTGTGCACTGTCGATCTCCGAGAAGCGGACTCGCAGCGTGTCGAGCGTCGCCTTCGGCACGAACGCGCTCGCCGCGGCTCCGGGGCTCGTGTAGCCACCGCCGTCGCGATCGACGAACACGGGATTCGTCGCGGCCAGCGTGTAGGGGTTGACCATGGGCCAAGCGGGCGTCGCGGCTCCGTCACCCTCGACGAGGAACACGACCCACGCGTCGTTGCGCTCCGCGAGCGGCAGCTCGAAGCGGAGCGTGGTGTCGAGCGGTCGGCCGGCCTCGGTCTCGAGCGAGCGCGTCACGGCGGCGCGACCGTTGACGTAGGCCGTCGCCTTGCGCGCGCGGAGCCAGCCGTTCGACTGCACGCGCAGCTCGAGCACGACCGGAGTCATGTCCGACGAGCGATCGAACGTGAGCCCCATGGCCGGCCTGCCGTCGACGAGCGCGGTCGCGAACAGGCCCTGACGGATCGAGGTACGCCCTTCGCGGATCGCGGTGCACGCGGCGGTGACGTCGATCTGCGCGGCGTCTTCCGTCGCGCTCGGAACGCACGTGCGACCCTGCCCGGCGGGCTCGCCCACGGTGTGCGAGTCCGAGGAGCCGACGGCGAAGATGCGCACGCCGCGATTGAGCAGCGCGAACCAGTCGAGGAACAGGCCGAGCGGATCCTTTTCCTCGGTCGTCGAGTTGAGCATCTCCGTGGCGTCGACGGGGAGCTCGAGCGGCGGATCGAAGCGACCGAGCAGGCGGTCGAGGCCGTGGTGGCCGAAGGGACTGTCCGTGGCGCTGGGCCAGCGGGGGTGGTTCAGGATCACGACCTGCGCGCCGAGCGCGCGAATGCCGTGGACGATGGTGACGATGTCGCGCGAGCGGAACGGCGGCACCGGATCGTTCGGGGACAGCGGAAACGCGTTGAAGTGGCCGATGTCCGTCGTCACTTCGTTGCCGACGACGCTCGTGTACCACTCCGAGAGCCCGAGCTCGCGCTGGAATGGCGCGTAGTCGATGTTGTGGTTGTGGTCGGTCGCGATCGCGAGCTCGACACCCTCGCCCGCGAGCGTGACTTGGCGCTCGAGCGCGCTCGCGTCGCCGTGCCCGGAGAACTGCAGCGTATGCAGGTGCGTGTCGCAGCCGATGAAGCCGCGCGTATCGACCTCGCGCACCAGCGTGTGTGCGACCGTGCGCACGCCGGGCGCCGCGGCGAGCTCGACCTCGGACAGGCTCCACTAGGGTCCGCGCGTCGCGAACGAGCGATAGCTCCCGCGCGGCAGCTCGATCTCGGCGTCGCCGTCGAGGTACAGCACGCCATCGCGCACTGCGGTCGCCGCGGGCCGAGGGAAGAAGAGCGACGGACGCTGGCCATTCACATCCACGAACGTCACGCGCGCCGGCAGGGGCTCGCCGCCCGCGCGCACGGAGACACGCACCGTTTCGAGGTTGAACACGTCGCGGACCGAGCGCTCGACGAGTCGCAGGTCGCCGACCACGATGTCGTCGGTCGGAGTGTCGGGCAGGATCTCGAGCACGTTGGCTCCAGCCTTCACGCTGCCTGCGGGCACCGCGTACCAGCGCTCGACGAGCTCTCCGCCGTTGCGCAGGCGTGCGAACTCGACGCCATTCAGCTTCAGACGCCACATCGTGTCGATGCTGCGCTGGCGCAGGTAGAGCATCCACTCGCCCGCGTTCGCGGCGCTCTCGAAGCGCATGGAGAGCGTCGTTCCCTCGGGCTCGACCGGCGCCTCGGGCCAGTCGGGCGTGCGGTCGTTGCCGAGGTGGTGCAGGGTGCCGTCGAGCGCCCGGCCTGGGCGTTCCCGCGGGGGCTGGGAGCTCTGAGAGATGGCCGCGAGAGCGAAGAGGAGCAGCGCGTGGGGCATGGCTGTAGCCTAAGAGCGGGCGCGTGGACGAGAGACGCGCGCCGAGAGGGCTCCTGTGACACAATAGGTTCGACCCCCTTGCACAGCGATCCCGCGATGATGCGAACTCCGTTGCTCACAGCGCTCTCTGGCCTGCTCCTTGCGACGCTCGCGCGTGCGCAGGAGTACGGCGCATGGCATGTCCTTGGTCGCTTCGAGGGCGAGTTCGCGAAGAACAGCACTGTGGCGGTGCTCGCGCCCGAGCGCAATTTCAAGACGCAGATGAAGGGCGGCGCCAACGGGCTGGATCTCGCGGCGAAGTACGACGGCATGGACAAGGCGCCGGTCGCGTGGCACAAGCTCGTGGGCGATCAAGGCCGCAACGCGCTCGATGTTGGCGCGCTCGATCTCAACCTGCTGTGCCCGCCGCCGCCGTCTCGCAAGGGCAACGTCGACAACGCGGTCGTGTACCTCTACCGGCGCGTCGACGCCGAGCGCGAGCTGCGCGTGCCGGTCTCGCTCGGCAGCGACGACGGCGTGAAGGTGTGGCTGAATGGCGAGGTGGTGCTCGAGAAGCACGTGCCGCGTGGAATGAACGTGACTTCCGACGCACTCACGCTCGCGTACCAGCCCGGCGCGAACCACCTGCTCGTCAAGGTGACCAACGGCGGTGGCGCCTTCGCGTTCCAGATCCAGCCGCGCACGCGCATCTCGCAGGAAGCGATCAACGCGGCGATTGATCGCGGCGTGCAGTTCCTGATCCGCGAGCAGCTCGTCGACGGCTCGTGGGGCTGTTGGGATCACTGGGGTGCAGGCCATCCGGTGTACGTCGCCTACACGCTGATGAAGTGCGGCGTGAAGAAGGACCACCCGGCGGTACGCATGGCGCTCTCGCTCATGGACCATCGCTCCATGGACACGACGTACGCCCGCGCCTGCGCGATCCTCGCGCTCGAGGCGCGCGGGGACGCGGAGTCGCGCGAGCGCATGCAGGAACTGCTCGCCGAGCTCATCGCCACGCAGGCCACGAGCGGCCTGTGGGACTACCCCGAGTATCCGGGTGGCTCAACGCTGCCGGTCGACATGTCGAACACGCTCTATGCGGCACTCGCCCTGCGCGCGGCGTCGAAGAGCGGGCTCGAGATCGACCCCAACGTGTGGACGAAGCTCGCCGGTGGCGTGCTGCGCTGCCAGGAGAAGCCGCGCCCGATGCCGGGCCGCGGCAAGCGCGAGATGGCAGGCTTCGGCTACTACATCGCCGGTGACGTGTTTGGGTCCGTGACCACCGGCGGCATCTCATGCCTCGCGATCGCGGAGCAGGAAGGCGCCTCGAGCCTGCAGGCAGCCGTGAAGAGCAAGCTCGGGCCCGCGAAGGCGCTGGGCATGAACTGGCTCGAGCACCACCTCGAGTGGGCCGGCAACCCGGGCCACGGAACGAGCCACCACTACTTCTGGGTCTACGGCCTCGAGCGCGTGGGCGCGCTGATGGCGACCGAGAAGATCGGCGAGGTCGACTGGTACTGGGACGGGGCTTCCTACCTCGTCCGCGCGCAGCATGACGATGGTTCGTGGAATCCCGAGGGCTACGTCGATCACCAGTACCTCGATACGTGCCTCGCGCTGCTGTTCCTGAAGCGCGCGACGGCGCGCGGCTCGGGCGAGACGTCGAAGGCCGGAGTGTTCGAGAGCGATGACCCGAGGGCGAGCGTGCAGCTGCGCGCGACGGGCGACACGCCGCTCACGCTGTGGGTGAGCGGGCTGTCGGATGAAGTGAACATGCGCTTCAAGCCGCTCGAGGGCGCCGATCTCGACGTCGCCAAGGTTGAGTACCTCGCGCGCCTCGAGGGCGACAAGGATGCGCTTCCGGCGCTCTTGGGTGCCGTGCAAGGCACTCCGGCGCGTCGCTCCGAGCTGCAGCGCTTCGCCTTGCGGCACTCGTTCGATCGCCGCGGCCGCTGGCTCGTCTCCGCCAAGGTCCACCTGCGGGCGGCAGGCTCCTCGAATGTCGAGGTGGTCGAGTCCGGGGAGCTCGCAGTCCTGATCGACGGCGTGGTGGATCCCGCGCGACTCCTGTACGCGGCGGACCGCGGGCGCAACCTGTTCTACGGCGCGAAGCTGAAGGCCGAGAGCTCGTCGGTCGAGGGCGGCGAGGGTGGGCACCTCGCGGTCGACGGCAACTGCGGGTCGCGCTGGCGCTGCGCGCGCAACGACACGAACCCGTGGCTGCGCGTGACGCTCGAGCGGCCAGCGCGCGCGGATGGACTGCTGATATCCCACGGGCTTGCGAGGCTCTCCAATGCTGCCGAGCCGCGCGCCCAGCGCGTCGCAGTGGTCGTCAACAAGGCCCAGACCTTCGCGGTCGATATGCCGGGCGAGGTGCACGCCAAGGCCCGGCTCTCGTTCGGCGAGCTGCTCAACGTGCGCGAGATCGAGGTGCGCATCGTGTCGTGCGAGGGGCGCGCGCAGGGCGAGCCGGTCGGAATCTGCGAACTGGAACTCGTCAAGGGCCTCTAGTCGCGCGCGATCTCGTGAAGATTCGCGTCCGCCTTGGAGGCTCCGTTCGTTATTCCCCGCGTGAGTCACGCACTCGCTGCTTCTCGCGGTCTACGGACTCGCCGCCGACAAAATCTCCACCGCCGGACCCGATCGGTCTCCATCTTGGAGGCCTGCGCGACCGGCCGAGGCGCGACCGCGTCGCGGCGCTCAGTGCGGACCTTCCGCGTCCGCTTCCATCTTCCGTGCCACTTCGTCGAGTGCGCGACGCAGAGCCTTGCGGGCCGCCTCTGCGGACGGGACGCCGAGCTCGGCGGCCACTTCCTCGTAAGACGCGTTGAGCTCAATGCGCAGGAGCAAGGCCGCGCGCATGCGCTCGTCGAGCGATCCGAGGGCGCGTTCGTAGAGTTCCTGCCGCGCAAGCGACTCGACGATGTCGCGTCCGTTGGGATCGGCGGGACTCGGATGCTCGGCCTCGGCCCGCAGTTCGTGGCGGCGTCGCAGCTCGACGCGGCAGACATCGACCGCGAGATTGCGGGCGATTGTGCGCAGGTAGCCCCAGAAGGCCGCAGGAGAGTCGCGGTCGAAGCTCGCCATGCCACTCCAGGCGCGCACGCACACTTCCTGCACGAAATCACCGGTTTCCCAGAGCGCGCGCACTTCACGGGGCAACCGTCCGCTGAGGTAGCGATCGAGCGGCCCGTACAGGCTCGAGAACAGCGCCTCGGCAGCCACGGCGTCGCCGCGTCGTGCGGCGGCAAGCAATTCTTGGGAAGGCAACATTCGCAGCTACGCGTCCAGACGGCACAATCAACGAAACGCGGGCCAGAGTTTGCGAAGCTCGCAACCCCGCCGCAAGCGTCGATCCGACGAACATGAATAAGGACTCCGAGTCGAGAGAGCGACTGATCGAGCGATTGCTGAGCGGAGAGACCCAGCTCCCCGCGCAGGAGCTCGAATCGCTCTCGCCGGCGCAGCGCGACGCGCTCCAGCGACTCGCCGGTCTGCTCGGCACTCCGCGGCCGGCAACCGAGCCGCGACCGGACTCGCGCGTGAAGTTCGAGGAACTGATTCAGGCCGGTTTCCGTACGTTCGGCGTGCTCGGCAGCGGCGTACACGCGTCCGTCTACGAAGCCGAGGATCTCACGCTCGGCCGTCGCGTCGCGCTCAAGGTCGTATACTCGGGCTGGAATGACGAGACGGCGCAGCGCATCTTCCTGCGCGAGGCGCGCACGCTCGCTCGCATCCAGCACCCCAACGTGGTCTCGGTCTGGTCGGCAGCGGCGAGCGAGGGGCGCCTGCTGATCGCACTTGAATACATCGAGGGCCGCAACCTGCGGCAGGCTCTGGCGGCCGAGGGCGTGCTCCCGCCCAATGAGGCGGCGCGCATCGCGCGCGACATCGCCAGCGCGCTCGCGGCCGTGCATGCGGCGGGCATCCTGCACCGCGACGTCAACCCGAACAACGTGATGCTCGAGTCGAGCGGTCGCGCCGTGCTGCTCGACTTCTCGGTCGCGCGCCTCAAGGGCGCGGAGGGCCTGCGGCGCGGCGGGACGCTTGGATCGCCGGTGTTCGAGGCGCCCGAGGTGCTCGCGGGCGAGGCCCCGACGGAGCGTTCGGACGTGTACGCGCTCGGCATCCTGCTCCTGTGGATGTGCAGCGGAGCGAGCCCCTTCGAGGGCGACACGTGGGAAGACCTGCGCCGCGCGGCGATCGAAGGACGGCGCCGTCCGCCCGCCGAGGTCGCGCCCGCGATGCCGGCCGCGCTGCGGCGCATCGTCGAGCGCGCGCTCGCGCGCGAGCCCGCCGAGCGCTACGAGAGCGCGAACGCTCTCAAGGCCGAGCTCGACACATTCCTTGTCGGCCCGCGCCTGCGCCGATGGGGTTTCGCCGCTTTCGCGCTCATCTCGGCCCTCGCGGCCTACGCGTGGACTCGCGACCCGCTGCCGCCGTCCGGCGAGCGAGTCGTCGATGTGCGCGACTATGCGCAGGAGGCCCTGATCGAAGCCTTCGGCTCGCACCAGGTCGAGAAGCTGCGCACGCGCTCCCAGTCGATGCAGACGCTGCGTGCGTGGCGCATCCTCGGCGCGCCCGTGGGACTCGAGGACCTCGGCCGCACCTATGCCGACCTGCCCGAGGGGCTCGAAGCGTTCCCGGGAGCGCGGCTGCGCGTACCCGAGGATCATCCCACGATCTCCGACGCGCTCGAGAGGGCGCGCTCGGGCGACGTGGTGCTCGTCGGCCCCGGCGTGTACCGCGAGAATCTCACGCTCGGCGCGCGCTCGATCGCGGTCGTCGGCACGGCCGGCGCCGCGCGCACGGTGATCGACGGCAGTCGCGCGCGCGCGGCGACCGTGTGGTGCGGCGCGAAGGGCGCTCCCGCCGCGGACCCGGCGCATCGCCTGCTGCTGCGCGGGCTCGGCGTCACTGGCGGTCTCGGTCTGAGCGTGCCGTCGTCGTACCCCGATGGCGACTGGTACGGCGGTGGAATCCTCGTCTTCGGCAGCACGCTCGACGTCACGATCGAGGACTGCGCGATGTGGGACAACGGCCGCGGAGGCTCGACGTTCGGCGGCGGCTTGATGGTTTCCGGCGACGGCAATCGCGTGCTCGTGCGGCGCTGCCTGATCGTAGGCAACGGTGCCTGGGCCTGCGGCGGCGGCGCGATGCTCGACGGTAGCTTCGGGCGCTTCGAGCACTGCACGATCGTCGACAACTACTCCGGCAACTTCCTCGGCCAGCAGGGCGGCATTGGCATCGCGAATGGCGCGGTGCTCGAGGTCGCCGACTCGATCCTGTGGGGCAACTCCGGCGAGCAGATCGGCGGCTTCCGTTCCTTCAGCGAGACGGTGCAGACGACGGTCGAGCGTTGCTTTGTCGAGCGCGGCTCCGTCGCCAAGGGCATTCGCACCATCTCGCCCGCGTTCCGCGACGCGACCGGCTCGGACTGGCGCCTCGCGAGCGACTCGCCGGCGCGCGCGGCGGCGCTCGGCCCGGAGTTCGCCGGAATCGAGGGCGATCTGGGGGCCTTCCGCTGGGTCGAGCCGAGCTTCGCCGCACGCGCCGAGGATGGTGGCGCGCGGCTCGTGCTCACGCTACCGCGCGGGCTCGAAGCTCTCGGCGTTCCTGCCCTGCCGACCGCGGCGGAGATCGTGCGCGTTCCCGAGGACCAGCCCACGATCCAGCGCGCGCTCGACGTCGCGCCGGTCGACGCGGTGGTGCGCGTGAAGGCGGGGCTCTACCGCGAGGCGCTGCGCGTGCGGCGACCGGTCACGCTCGTCGGCGATCTCGGCGCGGCCGGCACCGTGATCGACGCGCGCGGACTGGGCGCAGCCGTCATCGACGTGCAGTTCGCCACGACCCAAGACGCGCAGCCCGGTCGCGTCGCCCTGCTGGGCGTGACGCTGACGGGCGGCAGCGGTCGGCTGCTCGTGGAGCGCGGCATGAGCTTCGGTGGCGCGCTGGCGATCTCGGGTCCGGTCGAGGTCGAGCTCGATGCGTGCGCGCTGTGGCGCAACGGCCAGATCACGCACACCGCGCGCGGCGGTGCCCTATACGTGGCGCCCGGCTCGGCGCTGCGGATGTCGCGCTGCCTCGTGGCCGGCAACGAGGCCGAGCTCACCGGCGGCGTCGCCTACGTCGACGGCGCGAAGGTCGAGCTGCGCGAGTGCACGCTCGTCGCCAATCGCTGCGTGCCGCGCATCGGCTTGCCGTGCGGCGTCGCGCTGGACAACGGCGCCCGGGTGGACGTCGAGGGCATACTCCTGTGGGACAATCTGGGCCAGCCCTTCGCCGTGCTGCCGCAGGCGCAGGAGACGGTGCTCACGGTGCGACGTTCGAGCGTGCACGGCGGCTGGGAGGGCAGCGGCGTGCTCGACATGGAGCCCGCCTTCCGCGATCCGGCCGATTTCGACTGGCGCCTTGAGCCCGGGGTCCCGACGGAGCTCTCCGGGCTCGGCGCCCTGCGCTAGGACGGCTCGCGGCCCTGTTGGGGCAAGGACTTAGGGCGGCCGGGCGATACGACCCGCTGGCCTCCCGCTTGATCTTCGAGAGCGACCAATTATTCTCCGTAGTGCTGTTTTTATCCTTCGCGATGCGCCGATAAGCCCAAATAGATATCCGTTAGACTCTCGCGTACCGCCCGAGTACCCCTGCGGAACACCCCCGAGGAGCATCCCCGATGACCGCCGACCCGAGCCTGCGCACCTTCCTGCAGATCCCCTACGACCAGATGGAGGTGATGAACCTCGAGGCCAAGGCGCAGCGGATCGACCGCGTCGATCCCGAGAAAATCAAGAAGGAGCGCATCAAGTACCTCGAGAGCGAGAAGCGCATCAAGGCCGTCACCGTGTGCTTCACGGACCTCGAGGGTCGGTTGCACATGCTCGACTACGACAAGAAGTTCCTGCTGAAGAGCTATGACAACCTGACCTTCGACGGCAGCTCGATCCGCGGCTTCTCGGTGCAGGCGGAGAGCGACCTGCGCCTCGGCATCGACTGGTCGGCCTTCTACTGGCTGCCGTCCGACGTGTTCGGTCCGGGCAAGGTGCTGGTCTTCGGCGAGGTCTTCGGCCGCGACGGCCGCACCTACGAGGGCGACCTGCGCGGCTGCCTGAAGAAGTACCTCGCGGAGCGCTATGAGAAGGACGGCTCAATCTGCTACGCCGCCAACGAGATCGAGGGCTTCCTGTTCAAGGGCCGCGACGCCGAGCGCCACTTCCACGAGACCGGGCGCTTCGAGTACGTCTCGACCGGCGGCTACTACCACTCGCTGCCCTCCGACCCGCTGCGCACGTTCATCGACGCCGCCGCCGAGGCCCAGCGCGCGATGGGCTTCACCAACGAGAAGGATCACCCGGAGGTCGCGCCGAGCCAGTTCGAGATGAACTTCTCCTACGCCGAGGCCCTGATCGCCGCGGACCAGTTCCAGCTCTACAAGCTGCTTTGCCGCCAGATCGCCGCGCGCATGGAGATGACCGCCTCGTTCCTCCCCACGCCCGTGGTCGGCATCAACGGCTCGGGCGCGCACACCAACATCTCTGTCGGCAAGGGCAAGACCAACCTGTTCTACGACAAGAAGGGACAGGACGGCGTCTCCAAGCTCGCGTGGCAGTTCATCGACCGCACCCTGAACGCCGGCTCGGACCTGTGCCTCGTGCTCAACCCGAGCGTCAACGCCTACCGCCGCCTCGATCCGCACTTCGAGGCGCCCAACCAGATCCAGGTCTCGCCGGTCGACCGCGGCTCGATGATCCGCATCCCGCTCGGCAACGAGAAGAGCGCGCGCATCGAGGTCCGCTCGGTCGGCCCGGACACCAACATCTACATGACGCTGTACGCGCTCTTCCGCACGGGCTTCGAGGGCCCCGAGGCCGACGCGAAGGACGAGGCGAAGCGCACGCGCACGCGCTTCCTGCCGGACAACATCTTCGACAGCATCCGCCTCTACAAGCAGAGCGAGTGGATGCGCCAGCTGTTCGGCGAGCGGGTGCACGACAAGTTCGCCGAGCTCAAGCTTGCGCAGGCGGAGCGCTGCCCCAAGGCGCTTGGCACGATGGTCAAGGCCGCCGAGGTGCAGTTCCACCACGAGGTCACCAACCAATACCTCTGGAACCGCTTCTAGCCGCCGCTGGAGCCAAAGACCGCGCCCCCGTCCTGCGCGCGCAGCGCAGGACGGGGGCGCGGTCGTGTGCCGCAGGCGCGGCCGAGCGTCACTTGTACAGGACCTCGTCCTTGAGCGAGTAGAGGATGGCCAGCATCTCGCGGCGTTCGCCCTCGCCCACTCCGTGCTTGTCAAGTACCTTCAGGACATCGTCGATGGCCGCGACGAGCTCGCGCTCGTCTAGGTTCATGCCCTTGTGCGCCGTCGGCATATCGCGGCCCTCGTAGGTCTCAGGACCGCCAGTGCCCATGCCGACGAACGTGCGTACGTTGGTTTCCAGCTTCGCCGTGTCGATGATCTCGAAGCGCGTCTTGATCAGGGGGTTGGCCAAGTGGGCTTGGACGATGTCGCGGGCGATGGCAGCTACCTTGGGGGCGCCGCCGAGGCGTTCGTAGAGGCTCTTCGTCATGGGAGGATTGAGGTGTTGTGGGTGTGGAAGGCCATGGTCGTGGGTGCGAGCCTAGGCGCGGCGCAGACCCGCTGCATGAGGGGCGGATGAGATCGCGGGTCGACGGGCGTCAGGCCAGCAGGCGGTAGCCGCTGCCCCGTACCGTGGCCAGCGCCCCAGCTCGCGTACCGAGCTTCTTGCGCAGGGCCAGCACGACCACGTCCACGACATTGCTCCCAACGGCGTCCTGCTTCCGGCCCCAGGCCGCGTCGAGCAGCAGCTCGCGGCCCACGACTCCTCCGCGGGCGCGCACGAGCGCCCTCATCACGCCAAACTCGAGCTGCGTGAGGGGCGTGCGAGTTCCGTCCACGACCAGATCGTGGGTGGCCTCGTCCAGTTCGACCGTGTCGTGCAGGCGCAGTTCCCTCCTCACGAGCCGCCGCAACCACGCATCCACCGAGCCCGGTCCGAACTCCAGCATGGCAGTTGCGTGCGGCAAGCTCGCGTCAGCGCAGGCGACCTCGAAGCCGAGCTCCTGTGCGGCCGGCGCGAACGGCCGGAGGTCGGACACGGCGAGGTACACGCGCTGTAGCGATGGACGGAGCTCGAGGTACGCGCGCTTGACATCCAGCCAGCATGCGGCCTGAACGGGTGAGGGCGCCTCGCCGGCCTCCAGCCCGAGCCAGCGACGCAGGAACAGCGCCTTGCGCGGCTCGATCGCGCCTCCGCCCGACAGGTGCTCCGCCCATGCGCGGGTCATCGGATCCGTGCTCAGCGCCCCGGTCGACGCCGTCGCCGCATCGAACATGATGTAGCAGCCGACGACGCGCTGCTCGGCGTCATGCACGACGTGGAACGCGGTCGGCAGCTCATTCCACCAGTGTTCCGCCATCGCTCGGCCTGCGGAACCGTCGTGTGTCTCCGCGATGTGCAGTATGGCGCCGCGATCCGCCGGGCGCGCGCGCCCGACGGCCAGCTGCTGCTGCGCACTCGGGAAGAAGGCCTCGCGCACGATCGGGTTGTCGACAAGGTGGATGACATCCGCGGTGTAGCGCCAGAGAGCGGAAGCCGCGACTCCGTCTGCCGTGCGCTCCAGCTCGCGCCAGGCCGCTCGCCGGTAGGCAGTGAAGCGCGCCGGATCGGAGGCTCTCAGTCGCTGCGCGATGGCCTCATGTACCGCCGGATGCAGCACCAAGCCGTCCTTGCGCGTTTCCACCACCGGCGCTTCGGCGAGTCGCTCGTACAACCGCCCAGCGGCGGGCTCGCCGCACAGCGCACTGAGCATGGGAATCGTGAGGCGCCTCACTGTAGACATCGCTTCGAGCGCCGCACGCAAGTCAGCGTCCGACACATCGAGGAAGTAGCCGGACAGCTGGTGCACCACCTCGTGTAAGGCGAGATCGTCGGGAAACTCGCCGCGATGGTGCCGCGCGGCCGCTCCGGCCAGTCTCAGTGCCAGCGGATGTCCTCGCGCGAACTCGAGGATGCGCTGCGCCTCTTCGCCGGAGATGCCGACCCGCTCGAGGACGAGCCGAGCCGAAGCGGGATCGAGCTCGCGGAGGCGGAGACTCGCATGCAGGCCTTCCGTCGCCAGCCAAGCCGGATTCGGTGCCCGACGTGAGCACAGCACGAGCCGTAGCGAGCCATGGCGTGGCAACAGCTGGTCGCGAATCCACGCGTCGAGCAGCAGGAACGAGTCGTAGTTGTCGAGGCAGACGGTACCCGACAGGCCCCCTTGAGCGCGGTGATCCATACCCGCTGCTGCGAGCGCTTGCAGCAGCCCTTGCTCGGTGGGCTCGATCGCGCGGCAATCGAGCAAGCGCGCGTCGATGCCGGCTCGAGAGGCACGTGCAATTAGCTCGCGCAGGAGGCTGGTCTTGCCGATGCCTGGAACGCCGTGCACGTGGGCGATGTGAGGACCGTCCGGCCCCAGCAGCGCCAGCAGCGTGGCCAGCTCGGCCTTCCGTCCAGCGAACTGCACCGTCTGCGGCATGACGTCCTTCGCGAGTTCGAAGCTCATGGAACGCTAGTTGTCCGAACGGTTTCTACCCTACTCAGGCGGCGGGCGCAGCAGCTGTGAGCCTGCGCTGGAACGCGCCGGCTGGCGAGGAGCTTATCCAAGTCGTGGCTCGAGTACATCGGAGGCAGACTGCCGCGCGTTCGCGTGTCGGCAAGCGACGGTCCTTGGGGGCGATGGCACTGGCGCGCGCTCGCGTCGGCCTCTAGTGCGTCTCTCCAAGGCGCGCGGCGGCTCGGGCGCGGCGCTCGATCGGATGCCGAGCGAGCGGCCTGCCGGCGAGGCACAGCGCGCGCTTCGCCGGCCGACGGAGGCTCAACACGCGGTCCTTGCGAGCGGCGCACGGATGTCGTGCGCAGTTGTGACGATCCCCGAGGCGCTCATGCGCGGGTGCGATCCGCACGCTTGTGGCGCCGCGCGCCGAATGTGGCGGGGGCCGCCCGGGAGCTCGCGCGTCCCGGACGGCCCTCGTTGCCGCGCTGCGCTGGCCTAGCGCGTGGGCCGATCAAATCGGGCGAGGGTCATCACCGTGGTCCAAGCCGCGACGAAGTCCACGACGAACTTCTCGG
>SXKQ01000079.1 GCA_005778045.1 Planctomycetia bacterium | reverse complement strand
CGACCTCCGTCGGCTGGCTGCTGCACGGTCGCCTCGGCGGGGTGGTGGCCGGGACGCTGTTCGTGCTGCCGTCGGCCGTGCTCCTGTGGGCGCTCTCGTGGCTGTACGTCGAGCACGGCGACGTGCCGGCGGTCGCGGCGGTGTTCGCGGGCCTGCAGCCAGCGGTGCTGGCGTTGATCGCGGCCGCCATCCCGCGGTTGGCTCGACGCTCCTGTGGCACCGGGCCCGGGATCGGGCTGGCCCTGTTCGCGCTGCTCGCCAGCGCGCTGGACTGGCTCTCCTTCCCCGCGGTCGTACTCGTCGGCGCCGCGGTCGGCGCCCTGACCCTGCGACCGGCGCGACCGCCCGCGACCGTCCCGAGCGCGCTCGTGCCGCTCGCCTCGACCCTGCGCGTGGCGCTCGCCTGCCTCGCCCTGTGGTGGCTGCCGGTGGGACTCGCCGGGCTCCTGCAGGGCTGGGACGGGATCCTCGTGCGACAAGGCCTGTTCTTCAGCGAGACGGCCTGCGTCACCTTCGGCGGCGCCTACGCGGTCCTGCCCCACGTGGCGGAGAGCGCGGTCGAGCGCTTTGGCTGGCTCACCCCGCAGGAGATGCTGGCCGGGCTCGGGCTGGCGGAGACCACCCCGGGGCCTCTGATCATGGTGGTGCAGTTCGTCGGCTTCCTCGGCGGCTGGCGTGCGGAGGGCGCGCTCCCGCCGCTCCTCGGCGCGACCCTCTCGGCCGCGCTCGTGACCTGGGTGACGTTCCTGCCGTGCTTCCTGTGGGTGTTCGTCGGCGCGCCCTCCGTCGCGCGGCGGCGGGGCTCGCCGCGGCTCGCCGGGGCGCTCGCCGGCATCACGGCCTCCGTGGTCGGGGTGGTGGGGATGGTCGCCCTGTGGTTCGGGGGCAAGGTGCTCCTGCCGGCCGGCGGCGGGCTGGACCTGCCCGCGCTGGCCCTCGCCGTGGCCGCCTTCGCCGTCCTGCAGTGGAAGAAAGTGCCCAGCGCGTGGGTCGTGGTCGCGTGCGCGGGAATCGGACTGGTGCGCGGGCTCGCGCTCGGAAGCTGAGCGCCGCTTGCCAGCCGATTCGCCCTCCCTAGCATCCCCGGCTTCCCCCTTGGCCCGATGTCCAAGCTGACCCGCACCCTCCTCGCCATCTCCCTGACCGCCTCCTGCGGCGGCGGGGGAGATGGCAGTGCCCCGCCGCCGCCCGAGCCCGCCAACGTGCTGGTGGTCGTGATGGATGACGTCGGGGTCGACATGCTCGGCGCCTACGGCGTCCATCCGAGCTTCCCGCCCACGCCGAACATCGACGCGCTGATCGCGGACGGGGTCTTGTTCGAGCGCTGCTACACGCCGCCGAGCTGCTCGCCCACGCGCGCGGCGGTGCTCACCGGGCGCCACTCCTTTCGCACCGGCATCGGCCAGCCGATCAGCGAGCTCCTTCCGGAGCCGGCGCTCGAGCTCGGCGAGCGCACGATCCCCGAGGTCCTCGCGGCCGGCAGCGAACGGCCCATCGCGACCGCCGCGATCGGCAAGTGGCACCTCGGCTCGGAGAGTGTCGGCGGTCCCGACCATCCGAACCTGCAGGGCTTCGAGTGGTTCGACGGGCCGCTCGGCAACCTGTTCACGAACCAGACGTACTTCAACTACGCGAAGATCCGCAACGGCGTGCGCTACACGAGCACGATGTACGCGACCACCGATCAGGTCGACGATGCGCTCGGGCGTGTCGCCGCCATGCCGGAGCCGTGGTTTTTGTGGCTCGGCTTCAGCGCCGCGCACACGCCGCTGCACGCACCGCCCGCCCACTTGCACACGTACGCGCTCTCGGGTGCGCCCGAGGACACGCCCTACGAGCACTATTGCGCGATGGTGCAGGCCATGGACACGGAGCTCGGCCGCTTGCTCGCGGGCATTCCCGCGGAAGTGCGCGCGCGCACGACGGTCATCCTGATCGGCGACAACGGCTCGCCCCAGCAGGTCGTGATCCCGCCGTCCGTGCCGAGCCAGTCGAAGGGCTCGCTGTTCGAGGGCGGCGTGCGCGTGCCGCTCGTGATCTCGGGCCATCAGGTCGCGGCGCGGGGCCTGCGCTGCCAGTCCCTCGTGCAGAGCGTGGACCTGTTTCCGACCATCGTGGGCCTGTTCGGCGCGGACCTCGCCCTAGGAGTCGGCGACGGGCGTGACATCGACGGCATCGACTTGGGGCCTTACCTCGCCGACGTCACGGCCGCGCCGCTGCGACCCTACGTGGTGGTCGACAGGTTCGAGCCCAACGGCTTCGGCCCCTACACCGCGCAAGGCGCGATGATCCGCGACCCGCGCTGGAAGCTGATACGGCGCTCGGGCCAACCGGACGCGTTCTTCGATCTCGAGGGTCGCGACCGCGAGGATGTCGACCTCAACACGGGGCCGCTCGATGGCGAGCAGCAGAAGGCGCTCGCGCAGCTGCAGCAGTGGCTCGACCTAACCCTGCCCTGAGCCCAGCGCCGCGCCGGACGCGGCGCACTTCCCGCGCGCCGTTCTTGACCCCGCGCGTCTAAGCCGGAAACTGCTCGAACGATGGGCTGCCTCCTTGGATGTCTCGGCCTTGCCTTCCCGCGGTTCGTGCTCGTGGTGCTGTGGATCACCGACTACCTCGACACGGCCTACGAGAGTGTGGCTTGGCCGTTGCTCGGCTTCCTGTTCTTGCCATTGACCACGATCACCTACGCGTGGATCGTCAACAGCAACCGCGAGGTGTCGGGGCTCTACACCGTGGCGGTCACGCTCGCGGTGCTCGCGGACCTCGGCGTGCTCGGCGGATCGCGCGGCAGCGTGAGCCGCGCCTGAGAGGCTGAGCCTGAGGGCCGCGGCTCAGAGCAGCTGCACGCCCGTCGCGACGAACGTGCGCTTGCCGTCAGGGCGCAGCGTGAACACGCCCTCGACGTTGGCTTCGCGGCCATTGCAGTCGAGCGGGAGCGTGAAGGCGCGGTCCTTGAACGTGACCATCAGCGCGGTCTCTCCCGAGCCGAAGCGCACCCAGCAGCCGGCCTTCGGACACACCGTGTCGATCGTGCCCGTGAAGAGCACCGGCGTGCCGTCGTAGAGCGCGGGGTTCGCCATCAGCGTCGTGGCCTCGACGCGCGGGGTGCCGTTGGCGCCAACTCCGTAGCTGTCCTTGGGAGTCGAGGCGCAGGCGGCGAGAGCGAGCAGGGACGCGAGCAGGATCGGCTTCATGCGCCCTAGTCTGCGCCCCGACGCGCGGGGCGGCAACCGGGCTGCGGTGCGCAGTTGGCGAGGGTCGACGCGGGGGTTTGCGCTGACTAGATTGCTTGCGGTGGGTCAGGAACTCGAAGCCGTGCGCTGCACGATCGCGGCGATCAACCGGCGGGATCCGCTCGGCGTGGCGACCACGCTCGCTCCCGACGTCGCGTTCATCGATGCCCACGGGCGTCGCTTCGAGGGCCGGGACACCCTGATGGAGGGCTGGCGGGGCTACTTCGCCACCTTCCCCGACTACCAGATCGAGATCGAGAAGGAGCAGCCCGGCGCTGGAGGCGTGCTGCTCCTCGGCCACGCCTCGGGTTCGTTCCGGGGGCGCCGGGAGCGCGCCTGGCGGATCCCGATCGCCATCCGTGCCGAGGTGCGCGGGGGGCTCGTCTCCCTCTGGCAGGTGTTCGCGGACACGCACCTGCCCTTCGAGAGCATGCGTGGCGGCTGATTCCGGCACGGAAATGCCGGAAGTGAAATTGAGGAACTGCGGTTCTTATATCAAGAGGCGACCCACGCCGAGAACCCCATGGTGCGCACCACCCGCCGAAGCTCCCCCCAGCCGTCTGAACCGGCCAGCCAGCGCTGGACGTTTCTTTCCAACCACGCCCACGTGCTGATCTGCCTGGCGCAGGGCGACTCGCCGCGCCTGCGCGACATGGCCCAGCGCATCGGCATCACCGAGCGTGCCGTGGGCGCGATCGTGAACGACTTGGAGCATGAGGGCTTCCTCGAGCGCGGCCGCGAGGGCCGCCGCAACACCTACCGCCTGCTGCTCGACCGTCCCCTGCGGCACGAAGTCGAGCGTCACCGCGACGTGCGCGAGCTCGTCTCGCTGTTCGTCTCTCGGAGGCGTGCTTGAGCGCTTCGTTCCACGGCTCGCGCGCGGAACTCGCGCACGCCGGACGCGTGCTGCAGCGGCTCGCCGAGCAGCTCGGCATGCCCAGCGCCAGCGGCGAGCTCGAGCGTCGACTCGCGCAGACCCGCCCTGACGAGGGCGCGCAGCCCATCGATGGACGCGAGTGGCTTGCCCGTGCGGCGCACGACGAGGGGCTGCGCACCCAGCGCATCGACGGTCCGCTCGCAGCGGCCGAGGCGCAGCTGGAGATGGGGCAGGTCGTGGGCGCCGAGCTCCAGCACGCCTCGGGAGCCGGCATTGGCTCGCGCTGTTCGCCCTGACCGGCGGTCGCGTTCGTCTCGCACGCTATGGCGAAGGGCTCGCCGAGCATGAGATCGAGCTTGCGCGCGACGACTTCGAGCGCGAGTACCCGCAGGTGACAGAGACGGTCGCGTGGGTGGCGCTCGACCTCGCCACGCCCAACGCGGCGGCTTCTTCGCGCGGCCACGGGCACGACGACGGTCACGCGGCCCATGGCCCGACGCCATGGCGTCGCCTGTTGCTCCTGATCCGTCCGGATCGCGGCGAGATTCTGAGCGTCGCGGCGTTCGCCGTCGCGATCGGCGTGCTGCAGCTCGCGACTCCGATCGCGGCTCAGGCGCTCGTCAACTTCGTTGCCATGGGCGGAGCGATTCCGCCGGTGATCGTCGTGGCGGGCATGCTGTTGCTCGGGCTCGTGCTCGCGGGCGCCTTGAGTGCCACGCAAGTGTGGATCGTCGAAGTGCTGCAGCGACGCCTGTTCGTGCGCATGCTCGCCGACCTCGCCGCACGCCTGCCGCGCGTGCGCGACGGAGCACCGCACTACGGGCCGGAGCTCGTCAATCGCTTCCTTGAGGTCGCCACGCTGCAGAAGCTCGGGGCCACGATCTTGCTCGACGGCATCGCGCTCCTGCTCAGCCTGTTCGTGGGCCTCTTGCTGCTCGCGTTCTATCACCCGCTGCTGCTCGCGTTCGACATCGTGCTGATCCTGCTCGTCGCTCTGGTGATCCTCGTGCCGCTGCGCGGCGCGATCCGCACCGCGATCGAGGAGAGCAAAGTCAAGTACGAGACCGTGGCGTGGCTGCAGGAAATCGCGCGCAATCCGCGCACCTTCAAGACCGCGGGCGCGCAGCAGTGGATCTACGAGCGCAGCGACCGACTCGCCAGCCGCTACGTGGCGCGGCGCAAGGAGCACTTCCGCGCGATCTTCGCCCAGACACTCGGTGCGCTCGGGCTGCGCGCGCTGGCGAGCACTGCGTTGCTCGCGATCGGTGGCTGGCTGGTGATCCAAGGCGAGCTCTCGCTCGGCCAGCTCGTCGCGGCGGAGATCGTCGTGTCGATCGTGGTCGACGCGACTGCCAAGCTCGACAACCACCTCGAGAAGTTCTACGTGGTGATGGCTGCAACCGACAAGCTCGGCCACCTGCTCGACTTGCCGCTCGAGGACCGCTCGGGCGAGCACCACGCGCTGCCGCGCTCGGCGCAAGGCGTGGAGCTGACGCTGCAGGAAGCCGCTGTCGAGCGCTCGGGGCGTACGTTGTTCAGCGGCGTGTCGCTCGAGTTGCCCGCGGGCGCGTCGCTGTGCGTGACGGGACCCGCCGGAGCGGGCAAGAGCTCGTTCGTGCAGCTCCTCTGGGCCCTGCTCCAGCCGGCGCGCGGATCGATCCGCCTCGATGGACGCGACTTGCGCGAGCTGTCGACGGAGTCCCTGCGCGAGCTGGTCGCCATCGCGAGCGGCTCGGAGTTCCTTGCGGCGAGCCTGCGCGACAACGTGCGCGTCGGTCGTTCGTCGGTGAGCGATGACGACGTGCGCATGGCGCTGGAGTGCGTCGGCCTCACGCGCGACATCGCCCTGCTGCCGGACGGTCTCGAAAACGAGCTCGACGGCGAAGGCCATCCGCTCTCCGAGCGCCAGTCTCGCCGGCTGCTCCTTGCGCGCGCGATCGCGTCGCGGCCCAAGCTCATCGTCGTCGATGACCTCGTCGACACGTTGCCTGCTCCGATGCGCGCCGCGCTGCTCGATTCCCTGCTCGCCGCCGATCGACGTTGGACCGTGGTGCTCGTGTCCGACGACCCAGCGGTCGCCGCTCGCTGCTCCTACGAGCTGCGTCTCCCGGAGGGACGCGTCGAGCGCCGTGTCGGAGGTGTCGCATGAGTTCCACGCATTCCGTCGCTCCCGCGAGCGAGCCGCTCGACTTGCCGGCTCAGCGCTCCGTGCGCCCGCCGCGCGGCACGCGCAAGCTCGCGCTGTGGGTGTTCCTGATTCTCCTGATCTTGCCGCCGGTGCTCTTGCTCGTGCCTTGGCGGCAGAACATCTCGGGGGCAGGCCGCGTCACGGCGTTCGATCCGCTCGATCGCACGCAGGTCCTTCCCGCGCCGGTTTCGGGTCGGCTCGCCAAGCTGCACGTGCAAGAAGGTCAACGCGTGGCGCGCGGCGACTTACTCGCGGAGCTCGCCGACCAGGATCCCGAGTTCGCGTTGCGGCTCGACCAGAGCGTGCAGCTGGCGCTGGCCAAGGTCCAAGCGGCGAATTCCTCGGTGCTGCAGTACGACGCCCAGCTCGTGTTCCTCGAGGACGCGCGCGAGACCGCTGTCTCGTCGGCGGAGGCCGACTTGCGCAATGCAATCCAGAAGGTGCGCGCGGCCGAGCAAGATCTTGTGGGCAACGAAGCCGAGAGCGAGCAAAAGCGCACCGATCGCGAACGCAAGTGGACGCTCTTCACCAAGGGTGTTGCGAGCAAGCTCGACTTCGAGAAGGCGGAGGCCGATGCGCTCGCCGCGCAGGCCAAGGTCGAAGCCGCCAAGGCGAAGGTCAACCAGGCGCATGCTGAAGAGGAGGCCAAGATGGCGAGCGTCGACAAGACCGCTGCCGAGCAGCGCGCCAAGATCGAGTCGACACGCTCCTCGCGCGAGGAAGCCGTGCAGAAGCTGAAGGTGGCGGAGAAGGATCTGCTCGACGCGCGCACCAAGGCCGAACGCCAGAAGACGCAGGTCGTCGTGGCTCCGCGTGACGGATACATATTGCGCGTGCACGCGGCGAACTCGGCCGACCTGCTCTCGCAGGGCGATCCGCTGATCGAGCTGATCCCCGACACCGAGCGGCTCGCCACCGAGCTGTGGGTGCGCGGCAACGATGCGCCGCTCGTCACTCCCGGTCGCAAGGTCCGGCTGCAGTTCGAGGGCTGGCCCGCCGTTCAGTTCGCTGGCTGGCCGTCGGTTGCCGTCGGCACGTTCGGTGGCGTCGTCAGTTTCGTCGATGCTCAAGGCGGCGGCGATGGGCGCTTCCGCATGCTCGTCTCGCCGGACTCCGACGATGTACCTTGGCCGGACCGACGCTACTTGCGACAAGGGGCGCGCGCGACCGGCTGGGTGCTGCTCGAGGACGTCAGCCTCGGCTACGAGATGTGGCGGCAGTTGAACGCCTTCCCGCCGTCGATCGCCAGCGCTCCCGACGAGACTGCGGACAAGGACGGCGGCAAGTCGAAGTCCAAGGGCGGCGAGAAGAAGAAGTGATGCGCGTCCGCTTGCTTCTCGGGCTGGCTTGCTGCGCCAGCGCGTGTCAGTCCGCGCCACCGCCGCGTCGCTCGCTGCCCTTGCCGCCGGCCTCGTCGGTCATCGAGCGCCTGCGTCCGGAACCAGCGCCCTCCGTGCCCGTGCTCGGGGCCGCGCCGGTGAGCCAAGGCTCGGCGCTCGAGCTCGACATACTGCTCGGCTCTGTCGAGACGCACTTCCCGCTCGTGCTCGCTGCGTTGGAGGAGTTCGAGATTGCCCGTGGTCGCGTGCTCGCGGCACGCGGCGGCTTCGACACGCGGCTCGGTGCTCAGGGCAAGCTCGGCGTGGAAGGCTACTACGAGAATCAGCGCGGGGACTTCACGCTCGAGCAGCCGCTTGAGGAATTCGGCGCGACGGTCAGCAGCGGCTACCGCATCGGGCGCGGCGACTTCGCGTCCTACGACGACGGCGCGCGCACGCACGAGGCCGGCGAGTTCCGTCTCGGCGTGCTCGTGCCTGTATTGCAGGGCTTCTCGATCGACCCGCGACGCGTCGCGCTGTGGCAAGCGCGCATCGGAGAGGAGCAGGCCGAGCCGATCGTGACCGGCAAGCGACTCGAGGCGACGCGCAAGGCGGCGCAGACCTACTGGAAGTGGGTGGCGAGCGGCCGCAAGCGCGCGGTCGCGCAGCGGCAACTCGAGCTTGCAAGGGGCCGACAGCAGCAGGTGCGGATCCTCGTCGAGGAGGGCCAGATCGCCGCGATCAACCTGATCGACAACCAGCGGCTGATCGTCGAGCGCGAGGCGAGCCTCGTGCGCGCCGAACCCGACCTGCAGGAGTCCGCCATCTTGCTCTCGCTCTACTGGCGCAGCGAGGCTGGCGAGCCGCAAGTGCCGTCCGACGCGCTGCTGCCGGGCGCGTTCCCGCCCGCGCGCGACCCGGCGGCGACGCTCATCCCGGGCGATGTGGCTCTCGCGCTCGACCAGCGACCGGAACTGCGCGCTCTCGCGCTCGAGCCCACGCAGCTCGAACTCGACTTGCAGCTTTCCGAGAGCCAGCTCCTGCCGGCGCTCGACCTCGGCATGTTCGCCTCGCAGGACATCGGTGAGCAGTCGGGTGCGAAGTACGATCGCAGCCCCTTCGAACCACAGGCCCTGTTCAAGTTCTCCGTGCCCGTGCAGCTCTCCCGCGCGCGGCAAGGTCCTCGAGCTCGAGGCCAAGCTCGCCAAGCTCGCGCGCGAGAGCTCCTACGCCAGGGACGTCGTGCGCAGCGAGGTGCAGGACGCCGCGTCCGCGCTGGTGCAGGCCTACCGCCGGCTCGGGCT
>SXKQ01000078.1 GCA_005778045.1 Planctomycetia bacterium | reverse complement strand
GAAGATCGGCCACAGGAACCAGCGGCTGTCGAGGCCATCGCTCTCGACGTGCGAGTAGAAGGGCCACGCGCGCGAGATGCGCGCCTCGCCGCTCGTGCCGGGGCGCTGCACCTTCACGAGCGGCCACGGGCCGGCCCATGACCAGTATCCGGAGCGCTCGTCCTCGGCGTAGCCGAAGAATGGCCACAGAGCGTTCCACGCGCTGTAGGTCTGCAGCCGACGCTCGCCGTAGAACGGCCAGAACATCCACGTCGTGGCCTGCTGCGATTCCGGACGTTGGAGGCCTTCGCGCGACCACGTGACGAGCGGCCAAGCGAGGAATCCACCTTCGGAATGGCCGGGGCGCGAGACGCCGGCGAGCGGCCAGACGTGCGCATCGACCTCGCCGCGCTTGTTACGGCCCCAGCTGAACAGCGGCCAGACCAGGTGGTGGTAGACGCCCCCATCGCGCTCGGTGCGCATGTAGACCGGGAACATGAAGAACGAGATCCGGTCGTAGGTCGCGAAGTTGTCCCACACGCCGCCGAACGGAAACACGCCCTGCAGGGTGCGCCCGGTCGAGTCCTCGCCCCACAGGGTCAGCGGCCAGGCTGTCAGGCGCCAGCCGGGCTGGCCATTCGCGTCCGGCTCGCGGTCGACGCGCACGATCGGCAGCAGCTGCGTCTGCGAGCGATCCGGCCACTCGCGGTGCGTGCCGAGCGGCACGAGGAAGCGCGTGAACGACGACTCTTCCATGCGGCCTGCGCCATCGTGCCCGCCTGGCTCGTCGAATTCGTCGTGGCACACGAGCGGATGCAGTTCCCACTCGCGCAGCTTCCCCTCCGGCCGCTCGCGTCGCGTGCGCAGGACGCCGCCGAGCGCCTCGTGCTCGTCCTCGCCGCCCGCGGTCGAGAGGTGCGAGTACAGCGGCGCGAGGTGCACGTCGTCGCGCGACGAGGCGCAGCTCGCGCCCAGCATCAGGCAGAGAAATCCGCCCGCTGCGGGAACGAAGGGGGCGGGGAAGCGCACGTCCATCGCACAGAGGATCGTCGAGGCTGGAGTACGGTTTCAAGTGCGGATTCCGCTCACCTTGTCCACATTCCGGTGCGTTGCTACCGTCGGTCCCGAGACTTCCATGGCCACGTACCTCAGCGGAATCCAGCCCAGCGGCCTGCCGCACCTCGGCAATTACTTCGGCGCGATTCGCCAGCACATCGAGCTGCCCAAGGGCGGCGGCGAGCACTTCTACTTCATCGCCGACTACCACGCTCTGACCACCAACCGCGACGCGTCCAAGCTGCGCGAGAGCGTGCGCGAGGTCGCCGTGACCTACATGGCGCTCGACCTCGACACCGAGCGTGCCACGTTCTTCCGCCAGAGCGATGTTCCGGAAGTGTGCGAGCTCGCGTGGCTGCTCTCCACGGTCACCGGCATGGGCCTGCTCGAGCGCGCCGTGTCGTATCGCGACAAGATCGAGCGCGGCATCGCCGCCACGGTGGGACTCTTCACCTACCCGGCGCTGATGAGCGCCGACATCCTCGCCTACGACTCGAACCTCGTGCCGGTCGGCGTCGACCAGAAGCAGCATGTCGAGATCGCGCGCGACATGGCGCAGTCCTTCAACGCGGCCTACGGCGAGACCTTCGTGCTCCCCGAGGTGCAGGTCTCGCCGACCCCCAAGGTGCCTGGCATCGACGGCCAGAAGATGTCGAAGAGCTACGGCAACTCGATCTGGATCTTCGAGACGGGCAAGCCGCTCAAGAAGCTCGTCGGCCAGATCCTCACCGACAGCCGCGCACCCGAGGAGCCCAAGGATCCAGCTGGCGTGCTGCTGGTCGATTTCCTGCGGCTTTTCGCGGCTCCCACGGAGCTCGCCGACTGGGAGGAGCGCATCCGCAAGGGCGGCGAAGGCGCGCCCGGCTACGGGCACCTGAAGATGCGCGTCATCGAGTGCATCGAGGAGACCTTCGAGTCCGCGCGCGCGCGTCGCGCCGAGCTGCTCGCCGACCCGGCCGAGGTCGACCGCGTCCTGCAGCGAGGTGCCGAGCGTGCCCGCGCTCGCGCTCGCGCCACCCGCGACCGCGCGCTGCGCAACTGTGGCCTGCGCTGAGCGGGAGCGCGCTCGCCAGCGCGCCGCGACCCACGAGGAACACGCCATGAATCGACGCATCGACCTCCGCCGTTCTCTCGCGCTCGCAGCGGTGCTCGCAGCCCTGTGTGCCTGCGCCAGCGAGCGCCCGGCTTCCGGGCCCGCACCCTCCGCGGGCCCGTCCGAACAACGCCCGGCCGCCCGCAGGGGGCAGGCATGGCCTTCGGAGTTCCAGCGCGAGGCGGTCCTCGCCGCCACGCGCATCGAGATCGTCGGCCCGATCGGCTTGTTGGACCACCTGGTCATCCGGCAGGACTCGGAGAACCACGAGCACTCCGAGACGGCCACCGAGAGCGGGCTGCGGATCGTCGAGCGCCAGCGGGCGGAGTCCGACGGTAGCCCGATCCGCGCCCAGCTCGACGCGCTGGTGCTCGTCGCGGACGTCGAGCTCGTCGTGCTCGAGAATCCGGCCGTGCAGGCGGTCAGCGTGCAGGCGAGCGGGGACGTGTTCCTGCGCTATGTCGACACGGGTGAGGAGCGCCGGGCGCGCTCTCTGCGGCTCGAGGGGGCGCCCTGACTCGCGCGTCGGCCGCGGCCCTCGCGCTCGCGCTCCTTGCGGCCTGCCGCACGGAGGCGCCGCAGCCGCGCGACTTCTCGGACTCCCCGGAGCGGCCGGAGGCCCTGCCGGAGCGCGACCAGAGCGAGCTGTTGCGCGCCCGCGCGGCCCTCGATTCCAAGGACTGGCCCGTGGCTCGTGCGATCCTCGAGCGCGCCCTCGTCGAGCGCCCGGACGACGTCGGGGTGGCGCTACTCTTGCAGGACGCGGAACTCGGGGCCGCGGGCGAAGCTGGGCAGCGCGTGCTCGAGAGCGCGCGCGAGCAGGCGGCTGCGGAGGGCGGGTTTTTGCCGCAGTTGCTCGCGGCGCGACTCGAGACCGACCCCGCCGCGGCCATCGTCGCGGCGCGCGCCGCGATCGAGGCCAACCCTCAGAGTCCATGGGGCCACTACGTCGAGGCGTTCCTGCTCGCCGCCAGCGGAGACTGGGTCGCGGCTCAGCGCTCGAATGCCCGGGCTCTGGAACTCGACGGCGGACACCGCGCGGCGGCTCGGCTCGAGGCTGCCATCCTCGCGCGGGCCGGCCAGCTGGAGGCGGCGATCGTCGCGCTGCGGGCTTGGCTGGCGGCGGTCGAGAGCGATCCGCGCGTCTCGCCCGCGGCGCGTGCCGGGGCGCGCCTCGACCTCGCGCAGCTGCTCGTCCTCGTGCGCGACGAGGACGCCGCACTCGCGGAGCTCGCGCGCCTTCCGACGGACGGTGGCGAGCGCGTGCGCCGTGCTTGCCTCGAGGCCGCAGCCCTGCAGGGGCGCGGCCGCCCCTTCGAAGCTCTCGCGGCGAGCCAGCGGGCGGCCGAGGCCGATCGCGATGCGCTCGTGCCGCTCGTGCAGCAGGCCCTGCTGCAGCAGCACCACTTGCGCGATGAGCAGGCCGCCCGAGCGCTGTGGGAGCGCATCCTTGTGAGCGAGGAGTCCCGAGAGGGGCTCGGGGCCCTGATCGAGACCCTGCGGGCGCGCATCGCCCTCGAGCGGGGGCGCGTGGCAACGCCATGAGGGTCGTGGCCCAGCGCGTCCGCCGTGCCTGCGTGCGGGTCGAGGGGGAAGTGGTCGGTGAAATAGGCCGCGGGCTGCTCCTGCTCGTCGGCATCGAGAAGGGTGACCGCGAGTCGGACGTGGAGGCGCTGGCCGAGCGCTTCGCGCTGCTGCGCTGCTTTCAGGACGAGACTGGACGCATGAACCGTTCGCTCGCCGAAGTCGGGGGCGCGGCGCTCGTCGTCAGTCAGTTCACGCTGTGCGCCGACCTTCGCAAGGGACGCCGGCCGTCCTTCGACGGGGCCGAGGAGCCCGGGCGGGCCCGAGAGCAGGTCGAGCGCTTCCGGCTCGCGCTCGAGCGCCACGGCATTCCGACCCAGAGTGGCCGTTTCGGGGCCGAGATGGCCGTCGAACTGGTCAACGACGGGCCGGTGACGTTCGTGCTCGAGCCGCGGCACCCCGCTGCACCGCCGTCGTAACCCTCGCGCGCATCTTGACTTGGAGAGGGGGGCGCGTCGATACTCCGGCCACAGCGGGCGACCACGGGGCCCGATCCATGAACGAGCGCGAACCCGAAACGATCACGAAGAAGGAACTCGTCAACCGCATCGCGGACTCGACGAAGCAGACCAAAGTCGTGGTCAAGGAGATCGTGCAGCGCTTCCTCGACGAGGTGATCGCCGAGCTCGCTGCAGGCAATCGGCTCGAGTTCCGCGATTTTGGCGTGTTCGAGGTCAAGGGTCGAGCGGCCCGCCGGGCCCAGAACCCGCGCACCCTGCAGAAGGTGCAGGTGCCCGCCAAGCGGGTGGTGAAGTTCAAGGTCGGTCGGGTGCTCCGCGAGCGCATCGGCGAGGAACCCGAACAGCCGCCGCGCACCACGGCGCCCCCGGCCTCGGCACAGCCCCAGAAGCCGCCGCCGCCGCCGCCGCCGACCCCCAAGCCGCCGCCGTCGAACTCGCCCTTCTAGCGGCGGGGGTGGGCGAGCGCGGCACCCCGGCCAGCCGCGGGGCACGCAGAGTGGCCGGTGGGGCTAATGGGCCTTCGCGAAGGCCTGTTCGAGATCCGCGCGCAGGTCCTCGACGTGCTCGACGCCGACCGAGATGCGCACGAGGCCGTCGGCGAGCCCGAGCGCGCGCCGGGTTTCCACAGGGATCGATGCGTGCGTCATGCTCGCGGGAATCTCGATCAACGACTCGACGCCGCCGAGCGACTCGGCGAGCGTGAAGAGCCGCGTGCTCGAGGCGACGGTGTTGGCCGCCTGCAGGCCCGCCGCGAGCTCGAACGAGAGCATGCCACCGAAGGCGCGCATCTGGCGCTTGGCGAGCGCGTGCTGGCGGTGCGACGGCAGGCCCGGGTAGATCACGTGCGTCACTTCCTTGCGGCTTTCGAGCCAGCGCGCGAGCTCCAGCGCGTTCGAGCAGTGGCGCTCCATGCGCAGGTGCAGCGTCTTCGTGCCGCGCAGCACGAGGAACGCGTCCATCGGGCCCGGCGTTCCGCCGACCGCGTTCTGGAAGAAGGCGAGCTCGTCGCGCAGCTTCGGGTCGTTGCCGACCAGCGCGCCGCCGACGACATCCGAGTGACCGCCCAAGTACTTCGTCAGCGAGTGCAGCACGATGTCCGCGCCGAGTGCGAGCGGCTGCTGCAGGAACGGCGTCGCGAAGGTGTTGTCGACGACGAGCAGCTTGCCCCGCTCGTGCGCAGCCTTGGCGAGCGCTGCGATGTCGCTCACGCAAAGCAGCGGATTCGACGGCGTTTCCACGTACACGTAGCGTGTCGCGGGCTCGATCGCGGCGGCCACCGCGGCCGGGTCGGTCGTGTCGACAAAGCTGAAGCGGATGCCGTAGCGCTCGAACACGCGCCGGAAGATGCGGTACGTACCGCCGTAGAGGTCGTTGCCCGCGACGACGTGATCGCCGGGCACGAGCCGATCGAGCAGCGCGTTCGTGGCAGCGAGTCCGGAGGAGAAGCACAGGCCCCACGCGGCGGCTTCGAGGGCCGCGACGTTGTCCTGGAGCGCCGTGCGCGTGGGGTTCGAGGTGCGCGAGTACTCGTAACCGGCGCGTGGCTGCGCGGGAGCGTCCTGCTTGAAGGTGCTCGTGAAGTAGACCGGCGTCATGATCGCGCCGTTGTGCGGGTCGGGCTCCTGCCCGGCGTGGATGGCGAGGGTCTCGAAACGATCGGTGGGGCGCTGGCTCATGAGCGCATGGTAGGCGCGCGGGGCGTCGCGCTTCTACAATCGCCCAGCGCACGAGTGCGCCTGCCGCGATGAAGAGCGCCCCGAAGTCGACCGATTCCGAGCGCTTCTTCGCCAGCGGACTCGACCTCGAGCTGGTGCGCGGGCTGTTCGAGCGTCTCGCGCGCACGACGCTCGGGGCGCGCGCGATCCGCGAGCTCGCCCCGCGCACGGACGACGGTGCTCGCGCGGCCCTGCGGCGCGTGGCGGAACTGGTCCTCCTCGCCGCTTCCGGCGAGCAGCCGGCCTTCGGCGGGGTGAGCGATCTGCGCGCGGTGCACGCGGTGCTGGTCGAGTTCCACCGGCCGCTCGACCGCGAGGAGCTCGCGCTGCTGCACACGTTCCTGTCGGCCTCGCGGCGCCTGTGCGCGTGGTTCCACGAGCGCGCGACGGTGGCGCCGGAGTGCGCCAAGCTGTCGGTCGGATTCCCCGAGCTCGCGCGGCTGCGACGCGAGCTCGAGGCGGCGGTCGACGAGCGCGGCGAGTTGCGCGATGACGCCACCCCGCGGCTCGCCAAGCTGCGGCGCGAGGTGCGCGAGCTCGACGGGAGCATCACCGAGCTCGTCGGCAAGCTCTGCAACGACCCCGACCTGCGGCCGCATCTGGCCGATTTCAAGGTGCATCGCCGCGCGGGTCGACGCGTGCTCGCGCTGAAGGCGCGCAACAGCCCGCGTCTGCCCGGGGTCGTCCACGAGCGCTCGCAGAGCGGCGAGACGGTGTACATCGAGCCGCGCGAGGCGGTCTACCACTCCAACCGTCTGGTCGAGCTCGAGGGCGCGATGCGCGCCGAGGACGCGCGCATCTTGGGCGAGCTCTCGCGGCATTTCCTCGACAGCTGGGAGCAGGTGGCCGAGGCCTCCGCGCGGCTCGCGGAATGGGAGCTCGCTCACGTGGGGCAGCTGTTCTGCGTCCGCTACGGAGCGCGCGTCCCCGACGTCGCGACGTTCGATCCTGCGCGGCCCCATGTGCGCGGGCTCGTGCTGCGCGGCGCCTCGCACCCGCTGCTCGTCGAGGAGCGCCTCGAGGGGCGACTGGCCGAGGTCGTGCCGATCGACATCCGGCTCGGCGGCGACTTCGATCTGGTCTTGATCACCGGACCCAACACCGGTGGCAAGACGCTGGCGCTGAAGACCGTCGGCATCGCGGCCTTCGCGCTGCGGCTCGGCTGGCCCGTGCCCTGCGCCGAGGGCAGCCGCGTGCCGCTCTACGACGGCATCGTGGCCGACATCGGCGACGAGCAGGAGATCCGCCAGTCGCTCTCGACCTTCGCGTCGCACCTCGAGCGCATCCGCATCGGGCTCGAGCGCGCGACCGGCCGCACGCTGTTTCTGCTCGACGAGCTCGGCGGTGGCACCGATCCGGCTGAAGGTGCGGCGCTCGGGGAGTCCCTGCTCGAGCACCTGCTCGCGCTCGGGGCGCCGACGGTGGCCACCACGCACCTTGGCAAGCTCAAGGAGTTCTGCTTCAGCCACGAGCGCGCGGAGAACGCGAGCGTCGAATTCGATCCGCTGACGCTGCGGCCGCGCTACCGGCTGCTCGTCGGCACACCGGGCGAGTCCAACGCGCTCGCGATCGCCGAGCGGCGCGGCCTGTCGCGCAAGATCGTGGCGCGCGCGCGGGAGCGGCTCGAGCGCCGCGACCGCGACACCACCGAGCTGCTCGCCAAGCTGCGCGGTGCGTCCGAGCATGCCGAATCGGTGCGACGCGCGGCGGAATCGCGGCTTGAGGATGCCGAGCGCTCGGCCCGCGCCGCAGCAGAGCGCGAGGCGGAACTCGCGCGCAAGGGCGAGCTCGTCGAGGCCGAGGCCCAGCGCGGTCTCGAGGAACGCGTGCGCGATGCGCGCCGCGCGCTCGAAGAGGCGCGCGCACTGGCCGCGCAGGTCCCGGGCGACAAGGCCAAGGCGCTGCGCGAGGCGCTCGAGCGCACGGAAGAGGCGCTCACGCGCGCCTCGCTGACCGAGCGCCGCCGCGTGTTTCTCGATGCGCTCGACAAGGGCCAGATGGTCTACATCCCGCGGTATCGCCAGCGCTGCCAGGTGCGCAAGGTCGATCGTGCCCAGCGCAAGGTCACGGTCAGACTGGGCGGAATGGACTTGGCGGTCTCCTTCGACGAGGTGACCTGGTACGAGTCGCTCTGAGGCGCGAGTCGCTCGGCTACCTGAGTCGCTCGGAGCGGCGCGGATTGGGTGCGGGCCGCGTTGCGGCCCTGCGTCCCGGCGGTATCCTCAAGCGTAGTGATCGAGGTCAACCCCGCGCCCGAGCCGGAGCACCGCTGCACCGACATCGTCCTCGTCGAGCCCGATCCTCGGGTGGTGTCCCGGCTCTATGAGCACCTCGACGCCTGCGGCCACCGTGTGCGCACTGCGGGCAGCGTGGTCGCCGCGCGGTTGCACATCGCCCGCCGTCGGCCGGTCCTCTTGATCGCGGCGGGCTGGGTGGGGGACGACGACCTGCGCGACTACCTGCCGGCGCTGGCGGCCGACGGGCTCGCCCCGCCGACCCTCGCCCTCGGGGCGGAGGTCGGAAGCCCCTTGGAGGACGAGTTCGCCGCGCTCTCGACCGTGCGGGGCACCCTGCCGGACGGTCTGGACGTCGAGGCTGTCTCCGGCTGGATCCGCAGCTATCTCGGCGCAGGGGCCGACCCGGCGCTTCGCCCGTGACGAGCCTGCGCTGGACCACGGCGGGGGAGTCCCACGGAGCCGCGCTGGTGGGCGTGCTCGAGGGCGTACCGGCGGGGCTGGAGCTCGATCCGGCCCGCATCGACGCGGAGCTCGCCCGGCGGCAAGCGGGCTATGGCCGTGGCGGGCGCATGAAGATCGAGACCGACCGCGTGCGCGTCCTCGCCGGGCTGCGTGCAGGACGCACGCTCGGCTCGCCCATCGCGCTTGAGCTCGAGAACAAGGACCATACGATCGAGCGCCTGCCGGTGCCGACGAGCGCACGCCCGGGGCACGCGGACCTCGCGGGCTGCCAGAAGCTCGGTGTGCGCGATCCGCGCGCGGTCCTCGAGCGCGCCAGCGCGCGCGAGACGGCCATGCGCACCGCCCTCGGCGCCGTGGCGCGGCTCCTGCTCGAGCGCTTTGGCATCGAGATCTTCGCCCATGTGGTCGAACTCGGCGGGGCGGTGGTGCGCTCGGGAGCCTTCGAGGCCGCCGGGGCTGAGCGCGGCAAGCTGCGCGATTCCTCGGCTTTTTTTGCGCTCGATCCGCAGGTCGAAGCGGACTGGACGGCACGTGTCGACGCCGCCAAGGCCGCGGGGGACACCCTCGGCGGAGTGTTTGAGCTGCGCGTGCTCGGACTGCCGCCCGGGCTCGGCAGCTACCACTCCGGGCCTGAGCGCCTGACCCCGCGCCTCGGAGCGGCCCTGTTCTCCATTCCGGCCATCAAGGGCGTCGAGTTCGGGCTCGGCTTCGACTCGGCGCGGCAGCCCGGCTCGCAGGTTCACGACGAGATCGTGGTCCGCCCCGGGTCCTTCGGCCGCTTCGCGCGCGCGACCAACCGCGCCGGTGGCATCGAGGGCGGCATGACGACCGGCGAGGAACTCGTGGCGCGCGTCGCCATGAAGCCCATCTCGACCCTGCGGCGCGGGCTGGCCACGGTCGACTTCGAGAGCGGGGAGAGCGTGCTCTCGACTTGGCAGCGCTCGGACGTGACCTCGGTCCCGGCGGCGAGCGTGGTGGGGGAGGCGGTCGTGGCGCTCGAACTGGCCCGGGCTTTTCTCGAGCGCTTCGGGGGCGACTCCCTCGAGCAGGTCGAGCAGGCCTTCGCGGATCAGGTGGCGCGCCTGCGGTCGCTCTGAGGACCGACCGGCGGCCCTGGGGACCCCGCCCGAGCGGTGCGGCAAGAAATCCGAGCCGGGTCCTTGACGGCGGGCCCGCCCTCCCTATCCTCTCTCGCTCTCCGCACCGTCGGGGGCAGTTTCGCCTGCCAACCTACGCTCGGCCGCGGGCCTCGCCACGGGTTGACAACCGCCGGCGTGGCTCACTTGGCAGAGCACCTGATGTGTAATCAGGGGG
>SXKQ01000077.1 GCA_005778045.1 Planctomycetia bacterium | reverse complement strand
GCACATCGAGTGCTCGGCGATGGCGCGCAAGCACCTCGGCGACCGGCTCGACATCCACACTGGCGGCGAGGACAACATCTTCCCGCACCACGAGTGCGAGATCGCGCAGACCGAGAGCTTCACCGGGCAGCCCTTCGCGACCTTCTGGATGCACTCCAAGTTCTTGCAGGTCGACGGCGGCAAGATGTCGAAGAGCCTCGGCAACACGTACACGCTCGACGACGTGGCCGCGAAGGGCTACGCGCCGCGGCAGCTGCGCTTCGCGCTGATCCGTGGACACTACCGCGCGCCGCTCAACTTCACGTGGGACGCGATGAAGGACGCGGCGAGCTCGCTCGAGAACCTCGATGACCTCGTGGTGCGCCTGCGGCGCGCGGCGCAGGACGCGAGTGCGGCGGACGCTCCTGCTGGCCTCGAACTCGTCGACTCCGCCCGGAGGGAGTTCGAGGCCGGCATGGACGATGACCTCAACGTGTCCCGCGCGCTCCCGGGACTCTCGGCCCTGCGCGCGGCGGTGCTCGAAGGCAAGCTCGGTTCTGCTGCGGCTGTACAGGCGCTCGCGTTCGTCGCCGACGCCAACCGCGTGCTCGGCTGCGTCGCGGTCGAGGAAGAACTGCTGCCCGCGGACATCGAGGCGCTGATCGAGCGACGGCAGGCGGCGCGCAAGGCCCAGGACTTCAAGGAGTCCGACCGCATCCGCGACGAGCTGCTCGCCAAGGGCATCCTGCTCGAGGACACGCCCAAGGGCGTCGTCTGGCGCAAGAAGTGACACCGCGAGCGGCGCTCCCGCGCCGCTCTTCCACCAAGTATCACCGTCTCGAACCAGCCCCCGTTCCCCCGCTCACACCATGCTGCTTTCGGTCCTGTCTCTCGCCATCCTCGCGCTCTCCGGCCCCGACCGCATCGAACTGAAGGACGGCAAGGCCCACGAGGGCCGCGTGCTAGCCGAGCTCAAGGGCTCGATCGTCCTGCGCGAAGGCAGGCAGGTGCGCACGTTCTCGCGCGCGGACGTGGTCAGCGTCTCGAGCCTCGAGCGCAGCCTCACGAAGTTGCTCGAGAGTGATCTCAAGTCCCTCGACGCTGGAGCGCTCGCGACGCTCGCCGGGGAGGCCGACAAGGCCGGGCTCACGGCCGACGCGCGCAACCTCTGGCTGCGCACGTTGCTGGCGGACAAGGACCACGTCGGCGCGCGTGCCGCGCTCGGTGCGAAGCCCGTCAAGGACGACGTCACGCTGCACTTCGGCAAGTCGCTGCTGCACCTCTCGCACCTGCGTTCAGGCGGCCTCAAGTGGAAGGAGGCCTACGAGCTTCCGACGACGCACTTCGTGCTCAAGACCGATCTGCCTCTGCCGGCGGCGCTGGAGGCCGCGACGGCGCTCGAGCGCTTCCACCACCGCTTTTACGGGCTCTTGGGCGAGCCGCTGGAGCTGTACGTCTTCGACGAGCGCACGCTGCCGGAGGTGCGCATCTACGCCGAAGGTGCTTCGTACCCGACCCCGCCGCGCAGCGGCGAGCGCGTGTGGTTCTCGATGGGCGAGAACTGCCTGCACGTCGCGGCCGACGGCCAACTCGCGTTGCCGTCCGTCGTGTCGGAGCTCTCGCGACAGATGCTGTTCAGCGCGCTGCGGCGCAGCGCGGGTCCGACCGCTCAGGTTCAGCCATGGATCTCGGCCGGCATCGCGCACTATTTCGGAAGCATCGCGCCGGCGCAGCTCGACGGCACGTGGGGCGACGCGGATGCCGCGTTCGCCGTCGCAGCCAAGACCGTCGTCGGGAGCAAGGCGACCTTCGCGGCGCTGTTCAACGCGCCCATGGACGAGTTCTCCAACAGCGCGCATGCGACCGAAATGTCCGCGGTCGCGTGGAGTGCTCTGCACTTCTTCCTGTATGCGCGCGACGGTGCGCTGCGGGAGGGCTTTGGCCGCTACGTGAACGATGGAGCCAAGGGGAAGCTCTCGATGAGCGCGCTGTGCGAGCACGTGAGGCTCAAGCCGGACGAGATCGAGACGCTCTGGCGCGCGCACGTCGCCGCGGCGGTGCGCTGAGCAGACGCTCTAGAAGAGCTCGCGCTGCTTCGGGACTTCCGCGGCGCGCGGGCCCTCGTGGATTCCGGCGAGGCGCTCGGTCGCGAGGCCGAGGCGCCTGCACTGCAGTGCGAAGAGCTGCGCGATCGCGTCGTAGCGCGGTCCTGCGCCGCGCATGCGCTCGCCGAAGCCCGGGAGGTTGAGCTTCCCGCCGCGCATCTCGCGCAACGCGTTGAGCACCTTGTCCGCGCGGCCCGGGTGCGAGGCGCGCAGGCGCTCTTCGAACACGGATGCCACCTCGGCGGGCAGTCGCAGCGGGACGAAGAACGCCTGCGTGGCTCCGGCGTCGCGCGCGCGAGAGAGGATCTCGGGGATGGCGGACTCGTTCAGGCCGGGAATGATTGGCGAGAGGGAGACGCCCACCGGGATGCCCGCTTCGGAGAGCCTGCGCAGGGTCTCAAAGCGCGTGGCGGGAGCGGGAGCCCACGGCTCGAGCGCGCGCGCGTCGTCGGGATCCGCGAAGGGGATGGTCAGCGCAACGTGCGCGCCGCCACGCTGCGCCATGCGAGCGAGCAGCTGCGTGTCGCGGCGCACGAGCGCACCCTTGGTGATGATGCCGACAGGGTGGCGGAACTCGTCGCAGGCCTGCAGCGCGCGCAGCGTGAGCTCGTAGCTCGCTTCGAGCGGCTGGTAGCAGTCGGTCACGCCCGAGAACGCGATCATCTCGCGGCCCGCGCTCCAGCGACGACCGGCGAGCTCGTCGCGCAGGACCTCCACGGCGTTGCGCTTGACGACGAGCTTGGACTCGAAGTCCGTGCCCGCTCCGAAACCGAGGTACTGGTGTGAGGGACGCGCGTAGCAGTAGGAGCAGGCGTGCTGGCAGCCGCGATAGGGATTGAAGCCGAAGCGGAACGGCAGGTCGGGACTGTCGTTCTCGGCGAGCGCGCTCGAGCATTCTTCCTCGAAGACCTCGAGGCGCACCGCCGGCGGCTCGTCGAGCCATTCGACGCTGCGCGACTCCCACGGGTTGGGCGGGTTCGCGATGCGGCGGGGAGCGCTCGTCATGGGCGGCGCGGGCTTTCCACGAAGCGGCAGCGCAAGGCGCGCAGGCGCAGCGCGGGTGGGTCGATTCCCTCGACGAGCTCGGCGCCTCCGATGGAGAGCGTTCCCGTCACCTCGACGCAGACTTGCTTCTGATACTTCGCCTCGTGGCCGGGCTCCATCGCGACGTGAACCCACTCGTCGAAGGTTGGCGTCGCGCCGAAGCAGCAGGCGGCGTTGTCGCGCACCAGCATGAAGTCGCGCACCGCGCGCTTCTCCATGCGGCCGGGGATCATCCACCCGCGCAGGACCGCGCTCGCTCCGTCGAACTCGCGCACGCGCTCGGGGAAGCACTCCAGCGGCAGTCGCTTGCGCTGCGAGGCCTCGAGCGCGGTCGCGATCGCAGCGCGCTCGGCTTCGTTCATGCGCAGGGCCTCGAAGCCGTCGCGCGCGAGGCGCTCGGCGGGGGAGAGGCGCGGCTTCGGCTCCGGACTCGGCTCTGCACCCGTGCTCGCGGGGCCTGCGATCGGCTTGCCGCGCGGAGCCGCGACCTCCGGCGGAGGTTCCGGCTCCGAGCACGCAGCGAGGCTGAGCGCGAGGGCGAGCACACGACGCATGGAGAGACAGGCTAGCAGCGCTCCGCGCCCCGTGCGCGGCCTCTGCTTGCGACGCGCTCGCCAGCGCGCCTACCATCTCCGCCCCGTCTCGACGCCCCGAACCTCCGAGGAGTTCTCTGGTGAGCCCGATCGCCCTGTTTGCGCTGTGCCTGCCTGTCCAGCCCGCGACTCTCCAAGAGACGCATCCCTTCTCAGTGCACGACTTGCTCGCCATGGATCGCATCTCGGATCCGCAGCCCTCGCCGGACGGCAAGCGCATCGCGTTCTCGGTCAGCGTGACGGACCTCGACGCCAACAAGCGCCGCAGCGACATCTGGCTGATGAACGCCGACGGCTCGCAGGCGCGCGCGCTCACGACGCACCCCGCGAGCGACGTCAACCCGCGCTGGCTCGATGCGTCGACGCTCGTATTCCTCTCGTCGCGCGGCGGCTCGATGCAGGTCTGGAAGCTCGCCATCGACGGCGGCGAGGCGCAGCCGCTCACGAGCTTTCCCCTCGGTATCGAGAACCTCGACGTATTCCGCGACGGCAAGCGGCTGCTGCTCTCGTTCGACGTATGGCCGACCGCGAAGTCGCTCAAGGAGAGCGCCGAGCTCGACGCCGCGCGCGCGAAGCAGAAACACTCGGGCCAGACCTACGAGCACGCTCTCATGCGTCACTGGGACTCTTGGGAGGACGGCAAGCGCAGCCACGTATTCACGTGGGAACTCGGCGCCGTGGAGCCGGTGGACCTGATGCCGGGCATGGACTGCGACGCGCCGACCAAGCCCTTCGGCGGCTTCGACGAGACCGCGATCTCGCCTAACGGCGAGCTCGTGGCGTTCACGACGCGTGATGCGGGCCGTGAGGAGGCGTGGAGTACGAACACGGATGTGTACCTGAGCCCCGCCGACGGCTCTGCGCCTCCGCGCAACGTGACCGCGGATGGCAAGGGCTATGACCTCGCACCGTCGTTTTCGCCCGATGGCGCGACGCTCGGCTACCTCTCGATGCCGCGCGCGGGCTACGAGGCCGACCGCCAGCAGATCGTGCTGCTCGACGTCGCGTCCGGCGCCGCTCGCAAGCTCGCCGAGAGCTGGGATCGCTCGGCCTCGGAGCTCACGTGGTCGGCGGACGGCACGACGATCTTCACCAGCGCGGCGAACGTGGGTCACACGTCGCTGTTCGCGATCGACGTGGCCTCGGGCAACGTGCGCACGCTGGTGGAGAAGGGCACGAACGGAGGACCGATGCTGTGCGGCGAGCAGGTGATCTTCAGCCGCGACACGCTCAAGATGCCGGTCGAGCTCTTCGCCGTCGCGCAGAGTGGGGGCGAGCCGCGCCAGCTTACGCACCTGAACGACGCCAAGGTCGCGGCGGCGCGCATGGGGGATTACGAGCAGTTCACCTTCGCCGGCGCCAAGGGCGACACCGTGCACGGCTTCGTGCTCAAGCCGGTCGACTTCCAAGAAGGTCAGAAGTACCCCGTCGCGTTCTTGATCCACGGTGGCCCGCAGGGCAGCTTCGGCGACCACTTCCACTACCGCTGGAATCCGCAGGCCTACGCGGGCGCCGGCTTCGCGGCGGTGTTCATCGATTTTCATGGCTCGACCGGCTACGGGCAAGCCTTCACGGACGCGATTCACGACGACTGGGGCGGCGCGCCCTTCGAGGACTTGATGAAGGGGCTCGACGCGGTGCTCGGGAAGTACGCGTACCTCGATGGCTCGCGCGTGGCAGCGCTCGGCGCGAGCTACGGCGGCTACATGATCAACTGGATCGCGGGCCAGGCTCCCGAGCGCTTCCGCGCGCTCGTCAACCACGACGGCGTGTTCGACACACGCATGGGCTACTTCGACACGGAAGAGCTGTGGTTCCCCGAGTGGGAGCACGGCGGCACCCCGTGGGACCATCCGGAGGCCTTCGAGAGGCACAACCCGTCTCTGCACGTCGGGAAGTGGAAGGCGCCGATGCTCGTGATCCACGGCGGACTCGACTACCGCGTGGTCGAGACGCAGGGCATCGCGACTTTCAACGCGCTGCAGCGGCGCGGCCTCCCTTCGAAGATGCTGTTCTTCCCCGACGAGAACCACTG
>SXKQ01000076.1 GCA_005778045.1 Planctomycetia bacterium | reverse complement strand
GCCGGAGCCCTGGTTCCTGTACGTCGCGTACAACGCGGTTCACGCTCCGGTCCATGACGTGCCGGGCGGCCTGCCGTCGACGAACTGCGGGAGTTACCTCCCCAACTCCTCTCCCTGCTATCCGGGGGCGTCTCCGAGCTTCGCCTCGCGCCTGCGCTGCATGATGGAGCAGCTCGACAACCAGATCGGGCGCCTGCTGTGCGCCGTCGACGCCAGCAATACCACGGTGATCCTGATCAGCGACAACGGCACCGATCCCAATGGACTGCTACCGCCCCACGACCGCTCGACGGCCAAGGGCACCGTGAAGGAGGGCGGGATCCGCGTGCCGATGATCATTCGCTCTCCCCTGCAGGCCCCGAGCACCGTCGGTCGCGTGTCGCGCGCACTGGTGAGCTCGACCGATGTATTCGCCACGGTGGCCGCGATCGCCGGCCTCTCGGTACCGACTGGCGCGGCACCGGACTCCGTCTCGATGTTGCCGTACATCACGGGGTACCAAGGCAGCCGCCGCTCGTTCGCCTACAGCGAGAACTTCTTCCCGAACTTCGAGCCCGACCCGGTGACGGGCGGCCCGCCGGCGAACTACGTCACGAATCGCCACGTGCAGGCGATTCGCGAGCAGCGCTTCAAGCTCGTGCGCCGCACGGACCGCAACCAGAACGGCGGGAACACCTTCACGGTACTGGAGGAGTTCTATGACCTTCTGCAGGGCGGACCGCCTGATCCTGCCACGGGAGCGCCGACGCCGGACTGGTTCGAGGAGAACGACTTGTTGCTCTCCAGTCTGCCCATGGCACCGCGCACCCAGCGCGCCCTGCAGTTCCTGCGCAACAAGCTCGACCTCAAGTACCCGTCGATCTGCCGCTGAACCGCATGCGGCTGCGCACCATGCCGGTGCGCAACGGGCCAGTTGTCGCGCTCGCCTCCCGCCACTCGGCCGACCATGAGTCTCCAACGGGGCCCGCGTGCTCCGCAGGAGAATTCCGTGCGCACCGCGTCGCAACTGGCCATCGCCGCGTTCCTTGTGTCGTCCTTGTGCAGTGCCTGTGCCTTTGGAGATCGCCACGTGCGGCTCGAGTACCTGCCGCCGGGACCGGGAGCCGTCGCGGCCGTGCTGTCGAGCGCACCGCTCGCTGCGCGTACGATCCACCTCGGCGCCTTCACGGACCAGCACGCGGAGCGCAGTCGGATCGGGGAGGTTCGCAACGGGTGGGGCAAGCACACGGCCGCCGTGGTGGCGGAAATGGCGTCTGCGAGTGGCTGCGCGAGGCCGTGTGCACCGGGCTCGAGCGGGCGGGCTTCCAAGTCGCCCTCGACTGCCCCGCGCCCGGCGGGCTCGAGCTGCGCGGCGAGGTGCTGCGCGGCTACTGCAGTGCCTACACGAGCCACGAAGGGGAGCTGCAGCTCTCCAGCGAGCTTTGCCGTGACGGGAAAGTCCTCGGTCACTACCCCGTCAGCGGCAAGGGCAGCGCGCCGGGACCAACTGGGGCGCCACGGAGAAGGCCTATGGAGAGACGCTGGCTCTCGCCCTGCAGGCAGCCGTGCGCCGGCTCTCCAGCAAGCTCTCGACCTGCCTGCGCACGAGCCTGAATCCGGTCCCGTGAGGCGGGCTGCAGGCGCGGAGCTCGTGCATGCCGCGCCGCCGTGCTCGGAGCGCTATTTGGCGCCCGCGCGGCGCCCGGAGTCCACCTTCGCGACTTCCGCGAGGGCGGACTTGAGATCCGAGATGATGTCGCTCGGGCTCTCGAGGCCGATCGAGAGTCGCACCGCGCCGCCCTGCTTGCCGTAGGAGCTGTGCGTCATGCTCGAGGGCAGTTCGATCAGCGTCTTGGTGTGCCCGAGCGAGACGGCCAGCGTCACCGAGTAGGCCGAGCGGGCCAGCGAGTCGATGAACTCGACCGGCTCCACGCGCTCCGCATCGAGCTCGAAATAGATCATGTTGCCCGGCGCGAAGTCGCCGTCGAAGTCGACGAGTTGGCGCTCGGCGAGCTCGCGCTGCGGGAAGCTCGGCAGACCGGGATACAGGACGCGCGCAACGGCGGGCTGCTTCTCGAGCCAGGCGGCCACCTTGCGCGCGGTGAACTGCTGGCGCTTGAGCCGCAGGGCCAGCGTCGGGAGCCCGTAGACGAGGATCGTCCACGCTGCCTTCGACGAGAGGATCCCGCCGAAGTCCTTGCGATAGAGCAGGAGCCGCGCATGCAGCGCCTTGGGGCAGATCACCGCGCCCCCGAGCTCGGTTCCGAAGCCGCCGAGGTTCTTGGTGAGCGAGTGCAGCACCACGTCCGCTCCGAGTGCGAGCGGGCGCTGTCCGAACGGAGTAGCGAAGGTGTTGTCGATGAAGATGAGCAGCTTGCGGTCCTCAGCGCGCCCTGCGTTGAGTTCGTCAACCAGCTCGCGCAACGCGCGTACGTCGATGAGCTCCAGCGTCGGATTCACGGGCGACTCGAAGTACAGGACGCGCGTGCGTTCGTTCACGGCCGCGCGCACGGCCGCGAGGGCATTCATGTCGGTACGCTTCACGCCGATGCCCTGACGCGGGTACCAGTTCTCGAACAGGGAGTGCGTGCAGCCGTAGAGCACGGGGTGCGCGACCAACTCGTCACCGGCTTTCAGCGTGCAGCCGAGTGCCGCGGAGATCGCGGCCATGCCGGACGCGAACGTGACGCAGCTCTCGCCCTGCTCGATTTCCGCGAGCTCGCCCTCGAGGATCGAGCGCGTCGGCTCGTCGAGGCGGTCGTAGATGTAGACCGGCGTCTCGCCGACGTCCGTGACGAGCTGTCCAAACTCCTGGAAGCCCCGCGCGCCGCGCTTGGCCGAGTCGAGGCGGTAGGTGGTCGAATTCGAGAGCGGCGGAGTCACGTGGTGGGAGAAGTCCCACTTCGCCGAGTGCTCGGGGCCGTGGACGAGGCGGGTCGTGACCTTGTATTGCTGCTTCTTCGCCATGGAGTGCTCCTGTGCACGCGGTGGTGCAAGGGGAGACTCTAGTCCATGCAGCGCCCGCGACGCCGCTACGAACTCCTGCGCAGGCGCGCGCTCAGGGCTGGATCGAAAAGCGCAGCGCGTCGCTCGCAGCGAACGAACCCGCCGCATTTTGCGGGTCGCGCAGGTGCCACTGCGCATTCACGACCGCGCCAACGGCCAGACGAGCGTCGAGGCCGGCCGCGATCCGCGCGTTGAAGTCGAGGGCCGCGCTCGCGCCGCAGCCCGCGGGGCTGCCACCCGCCGTGACTTGCACGGCCGAGCGCGTCAGCGGCGTCGCGAGGCACAGCGTGCCACCGAAGAACGGCGTCGTCGCGGGACCGCCGAGCGTGTAGACGAGCGAGCAGGCGCGCGCGGCCGGAGCCTGCGAGAGCGCGACGACGAAGCCAGTGCCCGCGCTCGCGCTCGGGCTGCCGGACCAGCCGATGGTGGCCGAGCAGCCGCCGCCGGTGGCACGCGGGCTGCAGTAGCTGCCGACGAGCGGCGGAGTGAAGTTGACGATGAGTGTCGGCCACTCCGCGGGATCCGCGGACTCGCGCGTCCCGAAAACCTTGGTGGTCTGCGAGACGTTCTCGGCGTCGAGCTTGAGCAGCCAGCCGAAGTTGGCGCCGGGGTTGTCGAGCCAGCTCTGCACATCGGCGACGGCGGCTGCGGTCGATGGCCACGTGTGGGAGCCGAGCTGGTCCACGGCGAGCACGGTGCTCGCGCTGGCGGTGAAGTCGCCTCCCGGCGATGTCCAGTTCGAGCTCGGATAGAAGCGGTGCAGCCACGTCGCGTCCCCGGGCTGCGCTGGCGCACCCTGTCCGCTTGAGGTGCTCGAGGCACCCTCGCCCCAGTCCGCCAGCAAGCGGTGCACGCGCACGTTGCGCGGGCCCGTGTTGCCGCTCGGGTTGGCGAGCACGAGCTGTACCGAGTTCACGACCGAGCCCGTCGGCACCATGGCCGTGAGGTTGAAGCGCACCAGCCCGCGGCGGATGGGCGCGGTCGAGTTGCCTCCCGCGCGACCGACGATCATCACCGGGCCCGAGCCATTCGCGACCGAGCCGGAGGCGTCGTTCCAGAGCGTCGTATCGCGCACCGCCGTGAGGGAGAGGACATCGGCGCGCGCCGACCCCGCGAGGGCGACGAGCGCCCAAGCGAGGGCGGTACGGATCATGGCGTGAGCCTTAGGGGTAGATGTAAAAGCGCAGGGCGTTGGACAGGTTGGTCGTGAAGGTCGCGGCGGGGTCGCGGTTCCAGTACTGGGCGCACACGATGCGACCGACCGAGAGCTGCGGGTCGAGACCCGACGCGATGCGCACGTTGAAGTCGTAGCTCAAACTGCCGGTGCAGTCGTTGGCCGGAGTCGCGTTGCCGCCCGAGTTCTGGGGGGCCGTGCGCAGCACGGGCGACTGCACGCACATCGTGCCGCCTTGGAACGGCGCAGAGGCCGGACCTAGGGTGCCGTAGAACAGCAACCCCGACTTCTGGTTGAGCGTGTTCGAGAGCGTGATCAGGAAGCCGGAGCCGGCGTTGAAGTCGGCGCTGCCGCTCGAGCCGATGGCCGGAACGCAGCCGAGGCTGTTGGTCTTCGCCGTGCAGTACGGCGTCGGCTGCGGAGGCGTGTAGGTGACGATGAGCTGCGGGCGATACTGCGGCAGGCTCTCGCGTGACTCGAATTGCTTGGCCGACTTCGCGCCGCCTTCTGGCCCGCGCAGGATCCAGCCGTGGTTCTGCGTCGGGTTGTCGATCCACGACTGGACGTCGGCCACCATCTGCGCGGTCGAGCCCCACGTGTAGAAAGTGTAGGCCGTCCCGACGCTCGTCGTCGCGCTCGCGGTGGTCACGAAGTCACCGCCCGGCGCGGTCCAGAACTGGTTGTTGTGGAAGGTATGCAGCCAGGTCGTGTCGCCCGTCTGGGCGCTGTTGCCGTTGCCGGAGAATCCCGTAGTCGGGCCCTCGTTCCAGCCGCGCGTGAGCTTGTGGAGCGTGAATGACTTCGCGCCCACGACCGACTTCGACATGTACACCTTGAGCTGCGCGTTCGTCACTGTCGAGCCCGCGGGGATCGCGCTTGTGTCGAACGCGACCAGCGCCCGGCGCGTCGGCCACGTGGTGTTGCTGCCGGCCTGCCCGGAGTACATCGTGGGACCCTTGTTGTCGCAGCGGTTGCCGACGCCATCGTTGTAGATGGTGGCGTCCTTGCTGGGCGCGAGGGTCTTTACGTCCGCATGGGCCTGCAGGGACAGCAGGGCCAGAAGCGGGAGGAGAAATGCGGTCGTGCGGGGGATCATGGGGCCCTTGTAACTCCGGCTCTCCCTCTCAACACTAACCCCCACTCGATAATCCTGCTACTCGAGCCCCAAGTCGGCCACTCCGTCCTCATCGAAGCCGAGGTAGTGCCCCAGCTCGTGGTAGAGCGTCACCTGAATCTGCTCCGAGAGCTCGCGCCGCGAGGTGCAGGCGCGCTCCAGGTTGCGCTGGAAAAGGTGAATGGTCGGGGGCAGCTCCGGCATGCCCTCCGGATCGCGCTCGGCGAGCGAGGTTCCCGTGAACAACCCCAGCAGCTCCGGCGGCGTCTCGCGCGGGTCGTCGCCGCACAGGGCGCGCGAGGGCATGGGTTCGACGATCACCGGAACCTGCTCGAGTGCACTCCGGAACTCGTCGGGCAGGCGTGCGATGGCCTGCTTCAGCACGCGATCGAACTCCGACTCCGACAGCCGCTGCGGAGCCGGAAACGCCTGCGGTTCGAGCCTCTGGGCGTCGCGCAACAGCCTGTCGGCGCGTCCGAAGTCGCCTTCGAGGTCCGCGAGCAGCGCGAGCTTGGCCAGCACCACCGGGCTCTCTCCGAGCGCCTGCGCGCGCGCGAGCTCCTCGCGCGCCCCATCGAGCTCCCACAGCCGCAGCGCGATCTCCGCGCGCACCAGCGCGAGCTCCATGTCCTCGTTGGCGTCCTCGCGCCGCGCGGCCTCCTCGGCCGAGGCCCGCGCCGCGTCGAGGTCGTCGAGCGCGAGCTGCGCCGTCGCGCGCAGCACCCACGTCTCCGCCAGCTCGCTGCTCGCGCCGCCCGCCGTCTCGAGCGCCGCTTCCGGATCGCCCGCGTCGAGCGCCTCCCACGCTCGATCGAGCGTGGCGTAGTCCTGTTCTTGGTCCATGGCGCTCACTCGACCGACTGCGGGGGCGTGCGCTCGAACTTCATAGACAGGTCGCGCAAGAGTCCCTCGCTCACGCTCTCGAGCTTCCAGCGCTCGTCGAACAGGAGCACGTAGCCGCGCGAGAGCGCCTCGAGCTCGCCATAGTCGAACGACGCGTTCACGCCCCGCGTGACGTTCACGCTCGCACCGACCTGCCAGCCTTGGTGGCGATAGGCGCCGTACGCGATCGCGATCGAGTCGCCGCTGCGTTCCCAGACGAAGTTGGGCGCGCCGAGCACCGCGAGGCAGTGGGCGAGATCGCTGGTGCCGGGTACGAGTTGCTGCAGCTCGTCGGTGGCGACGGGCTCCAAGACGACTTGGCGCTCATACTGCGCCTTCACGCAGGAGCCCGCCAGCAGCGCGAGCCCGAGCGCGGCGCTCACTCGTGCGAGTCGACCCACGGCAGCACCCACTCCGAGCTCGAGGCCTGCAGGGTGGAGCCGAACGCAGCGAGGCGGTCATCCTCGTTGAAGAACAGCCACAGACGATCTTCCTGCGTATCCGTGTTGAGTGCGGTCACGACGAACAGCGTGAGTCCCGTGCGCTTCGTGCGCTGGTGGTCATAGCGCCACGCCGAGCGTCGACCGAGCTGCACGACCTCCATCGGTCCGCCGAGCAGTTCGAGGACTTCCTCGGAACTCAAGCCCGGAGCGAGCTTGACGATGCACTCTTCCTGCAGCGGCTGGTTGACGGTGTCGCGAGTCAGGAAGCACCCCTGCGCGAGTGGCAGGAGCAGCAGGGCGGCGAGAAACAAGGGGCGCATGGAAGAAGAGGTTAGCAAGCATGCGAACGTCCCGATTGCCCACGGTGCAAAACCCGCGTTCCGTGCGTAGTCTCGTCGGCGATGAAGCTGTTCGCAAACGGGTGGCTGGGGCGGCGGGCGGTGCTGGGGCCGCTGCTCGCGCTGTGCGTCGCGGCGTGTGCGGCGACCGGGGGCGAGGGGCGCGGGCGGCCGGAGGGCCGCGTGCGGCTCGTGGTGCTGCACACCAACGACATCCACGGGCAGGTGCTGCCGCGCAAGGCGACGTGGCTCGACCGCCAGTCACCGCCCCAGATCGGCGGACTGCCGCGCGTCGCGGGATACGTGAATGCGGTGCGGCGCGAGCTCGAGGGTACGGGCACGGCGTTGCTCGTGCTCGACGGCGGCGACTGGTACCAGGGCACGCCAGAGGGTGGGCTCGAGCAGGGCCTGCCGTTCATCGAAGCGCTCGCGGCCATCTCGTTCGACGCCCTTGCGATCGGCAACCATGAGTTCGACCACTCGACGGCCAACCTCCGGCGCCTGCTCGAGGCCACCGGCGATCGCGCGGTGTGCGCGAACCTGCGCGATCCTGCGAGCGGTGAGCGCGTCTCGTGGATCGAGCCCTGGCGCATCGTCGACTGCGGTGGCCTGCGCATCGCGATCGTCGGCCTGATCACGCCGGAGACGCCTTCGATCTCGCACGCCGACACGCGCGCGCTGACGTTCGTCGAGCCGGCGCTCGAGCTCGTGACGGTGAAGCGCGAGCTCGACGGCCGCTGCGACCTGATCCTCCCGCTCGCTCACATGGGAGTCGAAGAGGCGCTGGCGACCGCGAAGGCGCACCCGGATCTGCCGCTCCTGATCACGGGCCACTCGCACACCTATCTCAAGGAAGGCAAGCGCGACGGCGCAGGTCTCGTGGTGCAGACCGGCGCCAAGGCTTCGGCGCTCGGGCGCGTTGAGCTCGAGATCGACGGACCGAGCGCGACCGTCACTTCGGTGCGCGCGAGCCTCGTCGACTTGCTCGCGGAGCCCGAGGAGCAGGACCGCAATACGAAGGTCGAGACAATCTGCGCCGAGCTCGTCGCGCGCTCGGAAGCCGACATGAAGCGCGAGGTCGGCGAGCTCGCGGCGCCGCTCAAGGCCGGACGCGGGCCGTTCTCCACCGTGGCCAGCAGCTGGGTCGCGGACCTCGTGCGCGAGCGCATGGGCGCCGAGGTCGGCCTCCACAATCGCGGCGGCACGCGGGCGGAGATCGACGTCGGCGCCGTCACCGTGCGCGAGGTCTTCGAGATGCTGCCGTTCGACAACGACGTCGTGCTGCTCGAGGTCCCAGGCAGCGTGCTCGAGGCCGTCGTCCGCGCCGCGATCGAGGGCACCGTGCACTCGGGGCTCGACTACAGCGGCATGCGCGTGTTCGTGCGTTCGCGGCAGGAGGAAGGAGCGACGCGACTGGCGTTCGTGCGCATCGAGATCGCGGGCGCGCCGCTCGAGCCGCAGAAGCTGTACCGCGTCGCGCTCAACTCCTTCCTCGCCGGAGGAGGCGATGGCTTCAAGGAACTCGCACGCTCGACGAAGCTCGCTCAGGACCCGATCCTGCTGCGCGAGCTCGCGGAGGCCGCGCTCGTGGGAGCCGGGCGCATCGCGCCACCCGCGGACGCGCGCATCGTGGAGGAGGGGCAGCCGTGATCGCGAGCCTCGCGCTGTGTGCGACGCTGCTCCTGCCGCAGGGTTCCGACGAGCTGGCCCGGAAGTTCGTCGACAAGGATGCGCGCGTGCGGCGCGACGCGGTGATCGGTCTCGCGAAGCTCGACACGCAGCTGGGCTGGGAAAAGGTGATCGCGGCCCTGCGCGACCCCAAGCCGGAAGTCGCGGACGAGGCGCAGCTACAGCTCGCGGGGCTCGCGGGCGCAGGCGAGCTCGCACTGCTCTACGGCAAGGACGCGCTCGCTTCGAAGGACGAATTCGTGCGCCTGCGCGCGGCGGAAGCGCTGGGAAGACTGTCGGAACCCCCCGAGGTCGCCAGCGTGACGAAGGCGCTCGCCGACAAGGACGCGGGCGTGCGGCGCACGCTGTGCTGGTCGATCGAGCGGCTGGCGCTCGGCGGCAAGTGGAGCGCGGCGATGCCTGCGCTCGGCGAGCTCGTCCGCAAGGACAAGGACGGCGGCGTGCGCGCTGCGGCACTCGTCGTGAGTGCGACGCTGCGTGCGGAGTCGGCAGGGAGCCTTGCTGCGCTCGTGGCCGACGCGAACGCCGAAGTTCGCGCCGCCGTTGTGATCGCGGCCCGCTCGCTCGACGCGGACACGGCCCACGCACGCGCCGTAGCGAGCGCGAAGGACCCGTCGCTCGGAGTGCGGATCGTGGCCGCGGAGAGCCTCGCGGCCGCCCGCGATGCGCGGGGCGCGCGTGCGCTCGTCGACTTGCTCGAGTCGGAGCGGGAGCTGCGCGGGCGCTGGCACGCGGTGGAGCTCCTGCGGCAGGTCTCGGGGCTGCAGCACCGCCTCGATGCCCGGCCGTGGAAGGCGTGGGCTGCCGCGCTCGCCGACGGTCCGCTGCCGGAGCCCCGCAAGCCCGAGCGCGCGGAGGAAGAGCGCAGCGTGTCGTTTGCCGGCCTGCCGATGCGCTCCGAGCGCATGTGCTTCCTGATCGACCTGTCCGGCTCGATCTGGCAGAAGCGCGCGGATGGACGCACGCGCAAGGAGATCGTGGACGAAGAACTCCGCAAGGTGCTCGAAGCCCTGCCCGAGAGCACGCGCTTCAACGTGATCACGTACACGGCGACCCCAGCGCCGTGGCAGAAGGCGCTCGTGCCCGCGGAGCGCAAGAATGTCGCCAAGGCGCTGGAGTGGTTCGTGGCCCGCAAGGACATGGGCACGGGTGACCTCTGGGGCGCCCTGCAGGTCGCACTCGCCGATCCGGACGTCGACACGCTGGTCGTGCTCTCCGACGGCGCGCCCTCGGGCGGGCGGCGCTGGAATCTGGGGCTGATGAAGCAGCTGTTCGCCGAGCAGAACCGCTTCCGGCGCGTCGAGCTCGACGCCGTTCTCGCGGACGCGAGCGGCCGGCTGGTGCGCGAATGGGACGAGATGTGCGCTCAGAGCGGCGGGCGGACGATCGAGATCGAGCTGCGCTGAACGAGGCGAGCGCGCTCCGGGGAGCGGTGTGCGGTATCCTCGTGCGTGTGATGGCTCGCAGCCAGCTGCTCTTGGCGTACCTGTTCCTCGCGTCCTGCGGCAGCGAGTCGAGCGATGCGCCGTCGACACCCTCCACGTCCGGCTCCACCTCTTCTGCCTCCGCCACGTCACAGCCTTCGACTGCCGCGTCGCAAGCGCGGCCTGCGGACGCCGCTCGTGGGCGTGCAGCCTCTCTGGCGCCCGCGCCAGACCTTGCGGGCCCTGCCCAGTACATGTTCGTCGATCCGGAGGTTCCGAAAGACGAGTGGAACGCGGAGAACCACGCGCGCATGGACCCGCGCGTCGATGGCTGGTCGATGGAGGCGATCCACGACGTCGTGCGTCCGCGCATGCTGGCGCTCGCGGAGCGCGTGTGGGGCGCGAGCGACGCGCCGGTCGCCGAGTTGCTCGCGCCGGAGTTCGCGGGCGCCACGGCGCTGCGCGGAGAGCTCGCAACGCTGCACGACGACGGCCAGCTCGTGATCGAGGCGTTGAAGTCCGGAGAGCGGCCGCTCGCGCCGGTGCCGGACTGGTCCGCGGCCTGTGCGGCGCTGCGTGGACCCTTCCGCGGGGCAAAGCCGCAGCTGTTGCTGTGGATCGAGTCAGTTCGGCCCGACGGCGCGGCCGTGGTGACCGAGGCGCGCTTGTGCGTCTCGGCGGCTCTCGCTCCCGGTGCCGTGCAGCACAACGCGCTCTGGCGCGTGCGCTGGGTTCTGGGCGCAGACGCAGGCTCGCCGCGCGTGCAGTCGATCGAGGTGCTCGGGCTCGAGGAGCTGCGCGCAGCCTTTCGCTCGTTTGGGGATCACACGGCGCGCTGGATCGGAACGCCGCCGTGGCTTGAGCGCGAATTCCTGCACGGCCTCGGCGAGTACTACTTCCGCCAGGACAAGCTCACGGGCAACCACTTGCTCGGCGGCCACGGCCTCGCGGTGGGGGACGCCAACGGGGATGGTCTCGACGACGTGTACATGTGCACGGCCGGCGGCTTCCCGAACCGGCTACTCCTGCAGCAGCCCGACGGCACGCTGCGCGACGGGACGAGCGAGGCCAAGGTCGCGTTGCTCGACAACACGCGCTCCGCATTGATCGTGGACATGGACGGCGATCGCCACCGGGACCTCGTGGCTGGCGTGGGGCCCTACGTGTGGATCGCTTACAACGATGGCAGCGGCGCTTTCGGCGAGCAGCAGCTGCTCGGCAATGTGGAACTCGGCGGGGAGGACATCTTCTCCATAGTGGCCGGCGATCCCGACCGCGACGGCGACCTCGACCTTTATTGCTGCCGCTACGTGAAGGGCGGCATGATCGAGGGCGTTCCGCGGCCCTACCACGACGCCCGCGGCGGCGCGACGAACCTGTACTGGCGCAACGAGGGCTCGCGCCGCTTCCGCAACGCGACCGATGAGGTCGGCTTCGGTACGGCCAACGATCGCTACAGCCTCGCGGCGCTCTGGCAGGACCTCGATCTCGACGGCGACCTCGACCTCTACGTCGTCAATGACTTCGGTTGCAACAACCTGTTCGTCAACGACGGCGGCAAGTTCCGCGACGAGGCGCAGGAGCGCGGCGCCGACGACATGGCCGCGGGCATGGGCATCACGAGCGCGGACTTTGATCTCGACGGCGAGCCGGACCTGTACACCTCGAACATGTACAGCGCCGCTGGCCTGCGCATGACGGCGCAGCCCGAGCGCTTTCTCGATGGAGAGCACCGCGATCTCCAGCGCCACTTCCGGCGCCACGCCAGCGGCAACACGCTGCTGCGCGGGCTCGGCGGCGGGCGCTTCGAGCAAGTCACGGAGAAGGTTGGTGGCGCACGCGCGGGCTGGTCGTGGGGCGGGTTGTTCCTCGACTTCGACAACGACCGCTATCCGGACCTGCTCGTGCCCAACGGATTCATCAGCGCATCGCGCTCGAAGGACGTCGAGAGCTTCTTCTGGCGGCGCGTGATCAGCCAGAGCCCGCCCGACGCGAGCGTTGACGAGGACTATCGTCGCGCATGGGCGAGCATGCAGCAGATTGTCATGGACGAGGGTGCCTCCTACAACGGCTGGGAGCGCAACACGGCCTTCTTCAACGTCGGAGGGACGCATCTCGTCGACGCGAGCGCCGTGGCCAGTTTCGACACGCTCGACGACTCCCGTGCGGTGGCGCGCGTCGACTGGGATGACGACGGACGCGAAGATGCGATCGTGCGCAGCCGCACGGCGCCGCGTCTGCGCTTCCTGCATAACCAGAGCGCCTCGGCGCATCACTTCGTCTCGCTCACGCTGGTCGGAAGCGGACTCAACATGGACGCGATCGGCGCGCGTGTCGACCTTGAGGCCGGTGGCAAGCTGGTGCGGCGTACCGTACACGCAGGCGAGGGCTACTTGGCCCAGTCGTCGCGTCGCTTGCACTTCGGACTCGGAGCCACGGAGCGCATCGAATCGGTCGTCGTGCACTGGCCCGATGGCAGCGAGCAGCGCTTTGGCCCGCTCGACGTGGATGTGCGGTACGAACTCGCGCAGGGACGAGCGGAGCCGCGCCGACTCGAACCGCGCCGCGTGGCGACCTTCGCGGACCTCGATCCCGCGGCGCTCACGGTCTCGCCCGCGCGCATCGAGCGCTTCGTGCTCGTGGAGAAGCTCCCGATGCGCGAGTTCACGCTGCCACGCTTCGATGGCACTGCGCCGCGCGTCAAGGAACTCGCCGGCTCCACGCCGCTCGTGGTGACGTGGTCCGTGGAGGACGTCAACTCGCGCACGTTGCTGGAGTCGCTGGGGCGGCGACTTCCCGAGCTCGACGCGGCGGGCGTGCGTCTCGCGCTCCTGTGCGTCGACGACGGTCCGAAGCTGGCAGCGGCGCGCCGCTGGCTGCAGGAGCGTGGGCTGCTGCACCTCGGTGGCCCTGCCGATGGCGCATGGATGCAGCGCCTGCAGGTGCTGTACCTCGAGGTGCTCGGCAACACGTCGCGTGCGCTCATGCCCCAGTCACTGCTGCTCGACTCGGCGGGGCAGTGGGTGATCGGCTACGACGGCACCTTCGCGGTGGACACGCTGCTCGCGGACACGGCTGCGCTTAAAACGATCGACACGAACGCCCCCCAGACAGCGAAGCTCCTCGGCGGCCGCTGGGTGGTGAAGTCGAGCCGCGACTGGCAATTCCTGAGCGACATCTACCGCGAGATCGGCGCAGGCGAGCTGGCCGCGATGTACGAGAGCCACCGCGCGACCCTCTCGCAGGGCCGCTAGGGGCCGTCCGTGCGGGTCTGGCGCGACGCGCTTGCCTGCGCGGCGCCAATGGGGAGAATCTTCGCCCCCATGAGCCTGCTCGACACTTTCTCGGCGCCCGAGGCGCTTCCCAACGGCAAGGTCCACTACCGCTCCGGCAACAGCGTCGCGTTGGTCACGCTCGTGAACCCGCCGGCGAACGGCTACTCCTACGAGATGCTGCGCGACCTCGACGAGGCGATCCTGCGGGCGCGCTTCGACGACACCGTGCAGGTGATCGTGCTCGCGGGCGCGGGCGAGAAGTTCTTCTGCGCGGGTGCGGACATCGCGATGCTCAACCGGCTGACGCCGACGCAGAAGTACTACTTCTGCCTGCATGCCAACGAGACGCTGCAGCGCTTCGAGCGCACGCCGAAACTCGTGATCGCGGCACTGTCGGGTCACTGCGTCGGGGGCGGCCTCGAGATCGCGCTTGCAGCCGACCTGCGCCTTGCGCGCCGCAGCTCGGGCAAGTGTGGGCTGCCGGAGGTGGCGCTCGGGGTGCTTCCGGGCACGGGCGGCACGCAGCGCCTCGCGCGACTGCTCGGGCGTGCGAAGGCCATCGAGCTCATGACGAGCGGACGCACGTTCGACTACGACGAGGCGCTCTCGCTCGGGGTCGTCACCGAGGTGCGCGACGCGGCGGACGACGCTGCGTTCATCGAGCTGGTGCTCGCTCACGCGAAGTCGTTCACCACGCCGGGGCGCGCGGCGATGAGCGTCGGTCACATCAAGGCCGCCGTGCACGGAGGCGTCGACTTGCCGCTCGATGCCGGTCTCGCGCTCGAGCGCGAGCTGCAGTCGAAGCTGTTCGCGTCTGCGGACGCCAAGGAAGGCATCGCGGCCTACGTCGAGAAGCGCGCGGCTCAGTTTCAGGGGAAGTGAGCCCATGCAGGCGCTACGCATCCATGCCCACGGCGGGCCCGAGGTCCTCTCGGTCGACGAGGTTCCGCATCCCGAGCCGCGCGAGGGCGAGGTACTCGTGCGCGTGCTGGCCGCGTCGATCAACCACCTCGACCTGTGGGTGCGCCGCGGGATGCCAGGTTTTCCGGTGGCGTTTCCGCGCATCCTCGGTTGCGACGGCACGGGCGAGGTCGCGGCGCTCGGTCCCGGTACGAGCGGGCCGGCGGTTGGAACGAGGGTCGTCCTCGAGCCCGGCTACTCGTCGGGCAAGTCGCCGGAGGACCTCGCCGGCAACGACCACCTCGCGGCGGACTACTCGATCCGCGGCGAGCATGGCAACGGATTCGACGCGGAGTATGTGGTGCTGCCGGCGCGCTACGTGTTCCCGCTGCCGACGGGCATCGACCCGGTGCAGGCAGCGGCCGTGCCGCTCGTGTTCCTGACGGCGTGGGGCATGCTCGTCACGCGTGCGCAGGTCGCCGCGGGCGAGACCGTGCTCGTGATTGCGGGCACGAGCGGCGTCGGCTCGGCCGGGATCCAGATCGCGAAGCAGCGCGGCGCGCGTGTGATCGCGACGGCGGGCAGCGAGGCGAAGTTGGCGCTCGCGCGCTCACTCGGCGCCGACGAGGTCGTGGACCATTCGCACGAGGGCTGGGACAAGGAAGTGAAGAAGCTGACGGGCGGTCGCGGCGTCGACCTCGTGTTCGAGCACGTGGGGCCCGCGACGTGGGACGCGTCGGTGCGCTGTATGGCGCGCTGCGGCCGACTCGTGACGTGCGGCGGCACGACGGGACCCAAGGTCTCGCTGCTCTTGCCCCACGTCTTCATCAAGAACCTGACTTTCCTTGGCTCGACCATGGGGCCGCGCAGCGCGCTGCCCGAGATCTTCGAGCACGTCGCGGCGGGCCGCTTCCGGCCGGTGGTCGACCGCGTGCTGCCGCTCACGGCGGCGCGCGAGGCGCACGAGTTGCTCGAGGCGCGCAAGGTGGCTGGGAAGGTCGTGCTGGTGCCCGGACTGCGCTAGATTCTCAGGCGCGGCCGAAACCTCGCCGTGTGCGCCCTTTACCGACAGGAGCAAGACTTGAAGCGAGCTGAAGAGATTCGGACGGCAGCGGTCCTCGGTGCGGGCACCATGGGCCATGGCATCGCGCAGGCGCTGGCGCAGTGCGGCATCGTGACCACGCTGGTCGACCTCGATGCGGCGGCGCTGCAGAAGGGCCTCGGGGCGGTGAAAAAGAACCTCGACGTCGGCGTCGAGAAGCAGAAGGTGACCGCGGAGCAGCGCGACGCGACGCTGGCGCGGCTGTCCGGATCGAGCGACATGGAAGGCGCCGCTCGCAGCGCCGACGTCGTGATCGAGGCCGTGCCCGAGAAGCTCGAGCTCAAGCGCTCGATCTTTGCCAAGCTCGACGCGGCCTGCCGCCCGGATGCGCTGCTCGCGACGAACACGTCCTCCCTCTCGATCACGCGCATCGCCGAAGCGTGCAAGTGCCCCGAGCGCGTGCTCGGGATGCACTTCTTCAACCCCGTGCACATCATGAAGCTCGTCGAGGTCGTGCGTGCGGAGAAGACCGCACCCGAGGCCGTGACCCTGGCGCTCGAGCTCTCGCGTCGGATGGGCAAGGATCCCATCGACGTGAAGGACTCTCCGGGCTTCGCGTCGAGCCGCCTCGGGCTCGTGATCGGTCTCGAGGCGATGCGCATGCTGGAGTCGGGCGTGGCGAGCGCCGAGGACATCGACAAGGCGATGGTGCTCGGCTACGGCTTCCCGATGGGGCCGCTCAAGCTCACCGACCTCGTCGGACTCGACGTGCGCCTGTCCATCGCCGAGTACCTGACCAAGGAAGTGGGTCCGAACTTCACGCCGCCGCAGGTCCTGCGGGACAAGGTGGCACGCGGCGAGCTCGGCAAGAAGTCGGGCAAGGGTTTCTACGACTGGAAGGCGTGAGGACGAGCCATGGCAGATCAGCTGGACTGGGGTAGCGAGGCGAGCGAGCCGGTGAAGCCCAAGCGGCGCTTGCCGCTTTGGGCATGGTTTTGCGGTGGCGGCTGCCTGCTGATGCTCGTCACCTTCGTGGTGGCGAGCGTCGCGGCCGTCTCGTGCGCGAAGGAGATGGCCGATCCCGACACCCAGTGGCGGGAGCTCGAGAAGGTCGTCGCGATCGAGACGCGGCCGGAGGGCGAGATCTTCGGCATGAAGATGCCGTTGCAGGACCTGCGCGTGATCTCGATCCAGCAGGGCATGACCAAGGTCGACTTCATGATCGCGGGCGGCGCGCAGGCCGACGAGCTGCGCTCCAATTTTCTCGATCCCAGCGCGCAGATGGACCTCGGACCGCTGCTCAGGAACATGGGTCGCTACGAGCCGGAAGAGATCGTGCTCAGCGTGCAAGGCCGCGAGCTGCGCGGCGTGCGCTTCGTGACGCAGAAGCCGGATGCGTCGAGCGAGTCGCAGGACACTGCCGCGCAGGACGAGAATGCGGACCCGGGCGAGATGGACGCCGGCGAGGCGATGAAGCTCGCCATGCGCCAGAGCACCGTGGCGCTCGACATCAGCCCCGAGGGCGGCACCAAGACCGTGATCCTGCAGTACAGCCACATGGGCTCGCTCGAGAAGATCGAGGACGCGGAAGTGGTCGAGTTCCTCGCGCACTTCAAGCTCGGTGGCGGGAACTGACATGGAAGCGGGCGGCAGAGGCCTGCGAGCTCGCACGGTCCTGTTCGCCACGTGCGCGCTCGCGTCGCTCGCGGCCCTCGGCTGGGTGCTCGCCACCCAGTCGACCGGCGCGATCGACGGCGACGCCCGACTCGAAGAGTGGTTCGATGTGCGGCCACTCCCGGACGGCCTCGTGGTGTCCGAGGCCAATGTCTTGCCGCGCGGGGATCTCGCGGTCGTGCTCTCGCGCGCGGACGCCGGCGAGGAGCCTCCGCGCAACGAGGTGCCGGAGGCACAGGACGACGCGGGCGACTGGGCCCCCTTCGACTGGTCCAAGGTGCCGAGCGGAGCGGGCGACACCGCGCCGCGGGAAGTGCTCGTGGTCGAGATCGCGCCGCAGCATGCTTCGGCGGAGCTCGAGCAGCTGTTCGAGCGCGGGGAGGATCTGCGTGGCGACTGGACCTCGGTGACGCGCAACGGCGGACGGCGGATTCTCGAGCGTGGCCAGCTGCGCTGGGGAACACTCGAGGCGCCTTACGTCCTCGAGCGCGCGTTCGAGCCGGGCGGGACGTTTCGCGACATGCTGCGCGTCAACCTGACCCGTGAGCGCACGGCCCGCATGCTCCTCGCGCGCTGGACGCGCGGCTTTCCGGCCTCGCGCGACCCTGTGCAGCGCGTGCTGGACGCGCTCGGCCCGAAGCAGTGAATACGCCCGTGGTCGCGGCGTAGACTTCGACTGCGCGCTGGGCGACGACCGGAACCCGCGCGGGAGAAGAACCACATGATCCTCAGCACCACTCCGTCCCTCGAAGGCCGTCCCATCCGCGAGTACCACGGCATCGTCACCGGCGAGGCCATCCTCGGCGCGAACGTCTTCAAGGACCTGTTCGCGGGCATCCGCGACATCGTCGGCGGCCGTTCGGGCACTTACGAGCGCGAGCTCGGAGCAGCGCGCAAGATCGCGCTCGATGAGATGTCGGAGGCCGCGAAGCGCCTCGGAGCCAACGCGGTCGTCGGTATCGACCTCGACTACGAGGTCATCGGCGCCAACGGCAGCATGCTGATGGTCAGCGCCAGCGGCACCGCCGTCGTCGTCTGAGCGCTAGCCGTTGGCCTTGCGCAGCGCGGTGGCCATGACCTCCGCGATGTGCAGCACGCGCGCCTTCACGCCCTCGCGGCGCAGTCCCGACTCCCACTGCATGTGGCAGCCCGGGTTCGCTGTGACGAGCGTGTCGGCGCCGCACGCGCGGAATGCGGCGGCCTTCTTCGCGAAGACTGCCTTGCTGTCGTCGGGTCGCAGCAGCGAGTAGATGCCCGCGGAACCGCAGCACGATTCGGAGTCGGGGAGCTCGACGCGCGCCGCGCCCGAACGCTCGAGCAGTGTGCGCGGTTGGGAGCGTATCTGCTGGCCATGGCAGAGATGACACGGATCGTCGTAGGCGAGAGTACCGAGCTCCTTGCCGAGCGCTCCCTTCACGTCGGCCGGCATTTCGGCCGCGACGAACTCGCTGAAGTCCGTTACGCGGGCCGAGAAACGGCCCGCGCGCTCGCGCCAGACCGCGTCGTCGGCGAGCAGGTGCGAGTAAGCCTTCATGTGCGCGCCGCAGCCCGCGCTATTCACCACGATCGGGCCCGAGCCACAGCCTTCGAAGTGCTCGATAGTGGAGCGCGCGAGCTCGCGAGCACCCTCGATCTCGCCGTTGTGCGCGTGCAGCGCGCCACAGCAGACATGACCCGTCGGGACCTTCGTGTCGAAGCCGATGCCCGTGAGGACCTCGACCGTCGCGCGGTTCACCCTTCCGTAGAGCTCGCGCATCGCGCAGCCCTCAAGCATCGCGACCTCGCCGCGGCGCGGAGCGTTCGCCGGAGTCCTCGCGGGCAGCGGACCGCGGTCGGACTTCGGCGGCACCGTGGGCATCTCGACCAGCGGGCGTCCCAGCTTGCCCAGCAGACGCGCGATGCCTGTGCGCTGCGCGAGCCGCATCGAGCTCGCCATCCACGAAAGCCAGAATCGGCTGGGCAGCACGGTGCCAAACCCGATGCGCCGCGCCATGCGTGCGAGCAAGCCACGCGGCTGGGTTTGCTCGAGGCCAGCGCGCGCCGTCTCGATCATCTCGCCGAAGCGCACGCCGGCGGGACACACGCTCTCGCAGTGGCGGCAGGCGAGGCAGGAGTCCATTTCCTCGCGGTACTGCGGGTCGGTCGCCGCGAGCTGGCCCTCGGCGACGGCTCGCATGAGATAGATGCGGCCGCGCGGGCTGGACGGCTCCGCGCCGGTGAGCTGATACGTCGGACACGTGCGCAGGCACAGGCCGCAGTGGATGCAGTCCAGACTCTTCGCGTAGTCGACGATCTCCAGCGGCTTCATGCTCACCGGATTCTAAGGAAAGAGCGGTACATTCGCCGCATGTCGATCCAACGCATCTGGTGGGTGACGGGGGCCGTGTCCGGGCTGGGGCGAGCGATCGCGGATGCGGCGCTGGAGCGCGGGCACCGCGTGGTGGCCCTCGTGCGGCGGCACGAGCGGCTGGAGGAGTGGGCGCGCGCGAGCGCTGGACGGGCATTTGCGATCGAGTGCGATCTCGACGACTCGGCCCAGATTCAGCGAGCCAGCGAGCAGGCGCTCGAGCGCTTCGGTCACGTCGACGTGCTCTGCAACAATGCCGGGTACGGTGTCCTCGGAGCGGTGGAGGAGGTCTCGGAGGCGGAGGCGCGCGCGCAGATGGAGACGAACTTCTTCGGCGCGCTCGCGCTCACTCGGCTGGTGCTCGAGCCCATGCGCCGCCGGCGATTCGGCCGGATCGTGCAGGTCTCGTCCGTGGCAGGCTTTCACGCGTCCGTCGGCTTCGGCCTCTACAACGCCAGCAAGTTTGCGCTCGAGGGCTTCTCCGAGGCGCTCGCGCTCGAGAGCGGGCAGCTCGGAATTCGCGTCGTGATCGCCGAGCCCGGCCCGTTCCGCACGGGCTTCGCCGGAGACGCCCTGCGGCGAGCTGAGCGACGCATCGAAGACTATGCGCCGACGGTCGGGACCATGGAGCAGCGCATGGGGTCGCTGCACGGCTCCCAGCCGGGCGATCCGATCAAGGCGGCGCGCTTGATCGTCGAGGTCGCGGAGCTGGACGAGCCGCCGCTGCGACTGCCGCTCGGACGCTACGCGCACGAGCGACTCGCGCAGAAGCTCGCCTGGTTCGAGCGCGACGCGAAGGCCCTGCGTGAGCGCTCGTTGCCGACCGAGTTCGGCGACTAGAGGCCGCCGTGGAAGCGGCCACTGGCGAACACGCCCTCGGGATCGAGGTTGCGCTGGATAGCGCGCATGAGCTCCAGGCCGGGCGCGCGCTCACCGAACGGATCGAGCTCCACGAGCGCCGTGCGCGGCGCATTGCGCAGGGCGACGGACGCGGAGTGCTTCGCGAGAGTTGCGCGCAGGGACCGCACGAAGTTGGCGAGCGTTGCGGACTCGCTGCAGCCACTCGCGACTTCGACATCGAGCTCGGCGATGCCCGGCTGCAACGCAAAACGTCCAGCGATGCGCGCTTCAGCGAGCGCGCGCTGTACCAGCGGTGCCACGACTTCGAGGCGCGAAGGCAAGCAAGCGATGCGCAGGGTTGGGTGGGGGGAATCCGCGAGTCGCTGGCGAATGCTCGCCGCCGCGCACGCGGAGCGCGCGAGCGGGCCCTCGACGATCGTCGCGCGCGGCCAAGCCGCGAGTAGCTGGGCACGCTCGGCCTCCACGACGGGTCGCAGCCCGAAGAGACGCGTGGCCAGCTCGAAGCCGCCGTCGACGCGCTCGATGCCGAGCGAGACGATGCGAGCCGGGAGTGAGAGTGCCGTGCGGGACAGCGAGAGCGCGTCGGCAAGCTCACTCGTGCGGCAGATCACGCGCAGTTCGTGCTCGGGCTCGGGGAACAGCCGCAGGGACACTTCCACGATCACGCCGAGGGTGCCGTGGGAGCCGCAGTAGAGGCGTTGCAGGTCGAAGCCCGTGACGTTCTTCACGAGCTGACCGCCGCTGCGCGTGGCGAGACCGTTGGACAGCACGGTACGAGTGCCGAGGACGTGGTGGCGCACCGGCCCGAAGCGCAGCCGATCCATCCCGGACTCGCCCGCGGAGACCACCCCGCCGATCGAGCGCTGCGCCGGCAGGGGCACATCCGGCGTGAGGAAGTGCCCGCCCGCGCGACAGCGGCCTGCGAGCTCCTCCATCCCGAGCCCCGCCTCCACGGTGATCGTGCCGTCGTCGGGTACATGGCTCACGACGCGCTGCAGGTTTCGGGTCGAGAGGAGGAAATCGACGTGTCCCGGCGTCGTGCACCAAGCGAGTTTCGAGCCTCGGCCGACTGGCAGGATGCGCAACTTGTCGGTGGCCGCGAGTCGCACAAGCTCGCACGTCTCCTCGACGTTGCGCGGCGCGGCGAGTGGCAAGGGTTCCACGTCGGAGCGCGGCTTCGCGCGCGAGATAGGCCCGACGATGGCCGCGAGGCGGGCTTCGAGCGCGTCGAGGGAGGTCATCGCGGGCGTTCCGTCCCGCGCATCTCGCGGCACGCGTGCACGGGAATCAACTTGCCCGGATTGAGGCGCCCCTGCGGGTCCCACGCGTCGCGCACGCTGCACATGGCGCGCATGTCGTCGTCGCCGAAGACCAGCGACATGAACTCCTGCTTCTCGATGCCGACCCCGTGCTCGCCCGTGAGGGAGCCGCCGGCGGCCACGACCACCTTCATGATCTCGTCGCTCGCCTCGAGCACGCGCTTCACCTCGTTGGCGTCGCGCCGGTCGTAGCTGATGTTCGGGTGCAGGTTGCCATCGCCCGCGTGGAAGACGTTCGCGAGCTTGAGATTCTTCTCGCGGGCGATGCGCGTCGACTCGGCGACGAGCTCGCGCAGCTTCGTCCGCGGTACGACGACGTCGGCGACATAGAGATCGGGAGCGATGCGGCCCATGGCGCCAAACGCGCCCTTGCGGCCAGCCCACAGCTTCTTGCGCTCGGTCGCCGAGCGCGCACGGCGAATGTCGATCGCTCCACGGCGCTGCGCGATGGCTCGCAGCGGCGCGAGCGTCGCCTCGACCTCGATCTCGCTGCCCTCTGCCTCGACGAGCAGGACGGCCTCGGCTTCCTGCGGGTAGCCCGCTGCGAACACGCTGGCCTCGACGGCCTGAATCGTGAGCCGGTCGAGGATCTCGAGCGCCGAGGGCTCGAGCCTGGCCGCGATGGCGTCGCTGACGGCGTCGCAGGCGGCGTCGAGGTCCGTGAAGATCGCGAGCAGCGTCTCGGTGACCGCAGGCGTCGGGACGAGCCGCACGGTGATCTCCGTCGCGAGTCCGAACATGCCCTCGCTCCCGACGAACAGGCCGACGAGGTCGTAGCCGAGCGGATCTGCCTGCGGCAGGGAGAGGTCGAGCACGCTGCCGTCGTCGCGCACGATCACGAGACCGAGGATGTGGCGCGTAGTGGCTCCGTGTTTGAAGCAGTGGGGGCCGCCGGAATTCTCGCCGACGTTGCCGCCGATCGTGCACGCGGCTTGGCTCGAGGGGTCTGGCGCGTAAAACAGGCCATGCTTCTCGACGGCCAGCGTGAGGTCGACGTTGACGACGCCCGCCTGCACGCGCGCGTATTGGTCCGCGACATTGACCTCGAGCACATCGCGCATGCGTGCGAAGCCGACCAGCACTCCGCCCTCGACGGGAGTGGCGCCACCGGACAGCCCCGTTCCCGCGCCGCGTCCAACGACCGGGATCTTCTCGCGGTGCAGGATGCGCATCGCGCGGGCGCACTCGTCCGTGGTGCGCGGCAGGATCACCGCGGCCGGCCGCTGGCGCAGCAATGCGAGCCCATCGCACTCGTAGGCGAGCAGGCGCGCCGGCTCGTGGATCACGCCCGCTGCTCCGAGCGCTCCGCGCAGCTCATCGATCAGCTCGCGCTTCATCGCTAGAAGTCGATCCGGCGCAGTTTCCACAGGCCCAGCGCGATCACCGCCGCGACGAACGCGAGCGTCGTTCCGATCGAGAACCACGCGTTGAACTTCCATGGGCCATCCCAGCCGAACTTGCGGTCGTAGCTGATGGCGCCCATCTGCCGCAGCTCCTCGCTCTGGATCGCGATGCCCGCCACGAAGGCGGTGGCCGCGGTCTCGCGCTCGTTGGCGCGTCCCCAGCCCGACTCGGCGTCGTAGTCGAGCGTCAAGATGCGATCTCCCGCCTGCAGCACCCAGCGACGACGCAGGCGCTTCTCGCCGCCGCGGTCCTCGACCCACTCGAAGCGATCGGCGTAGCGGCCCGAGATGTCGCTGCGCACCGGGTCCGTCCCGAGCTCCTTGCGCAGCTTCTTCACGAGCGAGCTGCGGGAGCCCGTGTCGTCGATCGACTGGGAACGCAGTGTCCAGCGCGCCTCGCCCGCGCCGTCGGGATGCGATGCCAGCCACTGCAGGCCGTCGCCGCCAAACGAGCTGCGCGGCTCGCGACGGAAGCCGCGCGGCGCCTCGGCGACGACGAGCCCGAGCTCGGTGTCCTCGAACTCCGGCTGAGTCTCGACGGAGCGCCGCCACGAGCGTGCGATGCGCATGGCGTCGCGCGTCTTGGGCGCGATCACGTGGTACGTGCCGAGGCCGGCCTTGATCAAGGTGAAGGCGCCAGAGTCCTCTTCCACTTGCTCGGAGGACGTGCCGTCGGGCCCCTTGGCGGTTTCCTCGTGCACCACGAGCTGCTCCCAGCCCGCGTGCATGCCGCAGTTGACGGGCATGAAGACGAGCGTGAGCAGGATCGCGCCGATGGTGTTGCGTGTGAACACCCCGACGGTGCACGAGATCGCGTGGAAGACCGCGAAGCCATACATCAGGGCGAGGATGCTCCACAGGAGCCCGCTGTCGAACCAGCCCGAGCTGACGGCGAGGCCGAGCGCGACGCCGCCGACCAGGAACGTGGAGAGGATGCCGACGAAGATCAGGCCGCCGATGTAGCGCGAGAGGAACAGCGCACTGCGCGACACGGGCTTGCTGAACACGACGTCCGCCGCGCCCTTCTCGAGCATCTGCGGCACGAAGAACGAGATCGCCGCGATGCCGAACACGAAGCCGAAGCGGTCGGCGACCCATTTGATCGTGCCGTCTACGAGGCTCTGAAGCAGCGACTCGCGTACGCCCTTCAAGGCTTCGGACCGCAGGCCCGGATCCGCGCCCGCGGAGTTCATCGCGCTGCGCAAGAACTCGCCGTAGTCCCACTCCCAGTACCACAGGAAGGCGATGCTCGTCTCGCGGAAGCTCACCACGAACGACAGCAGCACCGGGATCAAGAACAGGAAGAACAGGATGCGGAAGCCCAGGTTGTCGAGCACCTGGTAGAGCGCGTCTTGGAACAGGCCACGAAGCATGGGGCGGTTCATCGCGCCTCCTTGTTCACGAGCTGGATGAAGGCCTGCTCGAGGTTCATGCGGCGGGCGGTGATGCCGCGGATCGAGACGCCGCCGGAGCGCAAGCGATCGACGCACTGGTCGAGCTCGGCATCGGAGAGCTGGACCTCGAAGCCGCCCGGCGCGGGCTCGAAGTTCGAGCCGAGCTCGCCGACGAGCTTCGCCAGCGCGAGCTCCTCGGCCGGCGCGACCTCGAAGCGATAGCGGCCCGAGCGCGGCGTGAGCTCGGCGATCGAGCCTTCGCGCAGGATCTTGCCGCGCGCCATGATCACCACGCGGTCGCAGATCAGCTCGACTTCCTGCAGGAGGTGCGAGTTGATGAACACCGTCGTTCCGCGGTCCTTGAGGCCTTGAACGAGCTGGCGCACGGCTGCGCGCCCGACCGGGTCGACGCCATCCGTGGGCTCGTCGAGGATCACTAGGTCGGGCTCGTGGATCATCGCCTGCGCGAGGCCGATGCGCTGGGTCATGCCCTTGCTGTACTCGCGGATCTTGCGGTGCGCGGCGTCGCGCATGCCGACTTGCTCGAGCAGCTCGGGAATGCGCCGCCGCAGGTACTCGCGGTCGCGGCCGCACATCTGGCCGAAGAGCTCGAGCATCTGCACGCCCGTCAGGTACTGCGGGAAGCGGTGTCCCTCGGGCAGGTAGCCGACGCGCTTGCGCGCGCGCGGATCGCCAACCGGCTGCCCGAAGATCAACGCGTCGCCGCCGCTGCGGCGCGCGAGCCCGAGCAGGATCTTCACCAGCGTCGTCTCGCCTGCGCCGTTGGGGCCGAGCAGGCCGAACACCTGCCCGCGCCCGACCTCGAGGCTCACGCCGTCGAGGGCGCGGAAACCTCCCTTGCCGAACAGTCCACCGCCGTAGACCTTGGTCACGTCGCGGACGCTGACGATCGTTTCCTGCGCGCTCATCGTGGAGTGGATACGTTAGCGACTATCCCGCCGCGATCGCGACGCGTGCCGCGCCGATCCAGCCGGCGGAGGGCCCGAGCGTGGCTCGCAGTAGTCGCACCGACTGCGCTCGCCCTCCGAAACTGCGCTCGTCAATGCCCTCGCGGATGCCGACCTCGAGGGTGTCGAGCGCGCCGGAGAATCCGCCGCCGAAGATGAAGAGCCGCAGGTCAAGGAGGCACAGCGCCGGTCCGAGTCCGCGTCCGAGGTCCCGGCCGACCTCCCGCAGCAGCTCGCACTCCGGCGCGTGGCCCTCTCGCGCGCGCTGCGCGAGCAGCAGCAGGTCGCCAGGCCTCTCCGCGGGCAATCCCGCGGAGAGTGCGCGCCTTCGCGCGGCGGTGGCGGAGGCGAGCGCTTCGACGCAGCCCTGCTTGCCGCAGCCGCAGCGCGGGCCGCGCGGGTCGACCACGACGTGCCCGATCTCTCCACCAAGGCCCTCGCCGGCGTGGAGGCGACCGCCGAGGATCAGTCCGCCGCCGATACCGGTCCCGAGCGTCACGACCAGCGCATCGCGCTCGCCACGGCCGGCGCCGAGCCACAGCTCGCCGACCGCCGCTGCATTGGCGTCGTTCTCGACGTGCACACGCACCGCCGGCAGGCCCGTGCGCCGCGCGAGCCCGTGCTTCACGTCGAGGCCCGAGAAGCCAGGCAAGTTGGGGCTGGTGAGAACGATGCCGCGCTCGCGGTCGAGCAGGCCGGGCACGCCGATGCCGAGCGCATCGCCGCCGCCGAGCTCGCGGAACAGGTCGGCGAGTCGATCGAGCACGCGCTCCGGTCCGTCCGCGAAGCCCGGGTCGATGGTGCTTTCCGCGAGGGTCTCGCCCGCGTGCGTGATGCGGCCGGACTTGGCCGCCGTGCCGCCGAGGTCGATTCCGACTTGCGTGGAACTCATGTTGCCAGAGTCTAGCGCCTCCACTCGACTTGCTCCGAGTCGAACCCACCAGCCGCGCGCGTCGAATTGGACCGTCGTCGAGCCCCGCGCCGCCGCGCAAGCGCTCCTAGGGGCGCTCGACCCGCGCGAAGGCGTAGTTGCCCGTTTTCGTGCGCTCCAGCACGAGCGCAAAGTCGCCCAGCGCGCTCTCGGCGACCACGCGCAGCTCCTGCGGTGCGCCATCGAGCGCCTTGCCCACGGAATCGAAGCGCAGGCGCAGCTTACCGCCCTCGAGGCGACTGCGCGCGCCCTTGCCCGTGGCCTCGTCGAAGCGCTCCCCGCCGACATCGAGGCGGAACAGCGGGCCGAGCAGCAGGAGCTCGCGCGGCAGTTCGATCTCGAGGTCGTCGCTCGTGAGCAGGTTCTCGACGCGCTTCAGCGCCACCGAGTCGGGCGCGAGCAGAGACACGAGCTCGCGCACGCGCTCCGTGAAGTCGCCCGAGGCCTGCCCAGCGTCGGCCTCGCGCCGCGCTAGCTCACCTTTGTATTCGATGCTGTCGATCCAGAACACGCCCTCGTCGGCGATCACGACCGCGCGCACCGGACGAATGACGTCCTCGTAGGTCTTGCGCGCGCCCAGCCCGTCGTAGGCGAGCTCGACGTTTCCAAAGCCGGTCTTCGCGAGGGGTGGCACTGCAGCCTGCGTCTCGCCTGCCGTGAACGCCTCGTACTCGCCCTCGACCATGTCGGTGAAGCGCACCGCGAGCACCAGTGCCGCGTTGCGCAGCGCGCGATCGCTGCGATTGTCGATCGACACCGCGACCGCCTCGCGGAACGCGCGCGTCTCGATCACGAGGTCGAGGTAGCTCTTCTCGGCGAAGTAGTCGCGGTAGCGCTCTCCGAGCAAATCCTCGCAGAACTCGAGGTCGTAGAGCACGAGGTCCCATTGGCCTTGGGCGCGACGCCGCGCGAAGTGGTCCTTCACTCGCGCGAGGGCGTCGACGGTCTCGCCGGACTCGAGCTCGAGTCGCGCGAGCTGCAGCTCCGGGCTGAAGTGGTTCGCGCCGAGCATCATGGTGCGGTAGATGCCCGTCACGCGCCCGCCTTGGCGCGTCTGGCGCAGGTACTCGCGCTTGGAATAGGGATCGAGCTCGTCGCGCAGCGCTTGCGCCTGCACGGGGTAGCGCGTCATCGCCAGCTCGAGATCGCTGCGGCCGCCCGAGCGATCCCCGCGCCGCCAGCGCCACAGGCCACGCAGCAGCAGCGCCGGCGCGCAGTCGGGGGCTTCGTGGAGCACGCCGTCGAGCAGGCGCTCGACTTCCGGGCCGCGCTCGGGCGAGCCGACCATCGCGTCCTGCTCCACGAGCGCGAGCGCGAGCAGCAGGCTCGCCTCGCGATCGCCCGGCGCGAGTTCGAGCGCCGTGCGCGCGGACTGCGCGGCGTCGTCGAGCTGCCGCGCGCTCACCTGAAGGTACGCGCGGTCGCGCTGGGCGCACAGCCGCGCCCACTCGTCCTCGACCTCGCGGAACACGGGTACCGCCGCGTCCAGCGCGTAGAGCAGCTCCTCCTCGAACCGCCGCACCTCCGCCGCGGTCTCCTGCCGCACCTGCTCGCGTCGCGCGCGCTCCTCCGAGAGCAGCCTCTGCCGTGCCGGATCGCTCGGCGACAGCGAGACCGGTCCGAGCGCGACGTCGGTCGTCTGCAGCACGCGCGCGAGGTCGTCGCTCCAGCGCGTGAACGCGCCCCAGAGCTCCTCCTCGTCGCGCTGCCGATCGAGCGCGCCGTAGTAGCGCACGAGGACGTCGACGACGCGCTTGCGCGTGGCGAGGACCTTGGGCGACACGCGGCGATAGTCGCCGCGCGCGACGCGTTCGAGAAACTCGCGCACCGAGCCCGCCTGCTTCACAGCGAGGTCGAGCTCGCGCACCGCGCGCAGCGTCGCCTCGACGTCGTAGGGGCCCTGCTCGACCGTATCGAGCGCGGCACGAGCCGGCGCGGCCTCCGCCGCAACTCGCTCCTCGCGCGCCTTGAGCTCGCTCGCGTCGCCTTCATCCCCGCGCGTCCCGAGGTAGACGATCGCGGCCAGCAGCGTCGCCGCCACGAATCCGATCGCGATGCCGCCGCGCGTCGACAGGCTCACGACTTGTTCAGCGCTTCGCGCGCCGCGTCACGCGCCGGTACGCCTTCAGGTACTCCTGCGCTGTCGCGTTCCACGAGAAGTCCTGCAGCATGCAGCGGCTGGTGACCTGCTTCCAGTTCTCTTGGCTCTTGTAGAGCTTGCGCGCTGCCTCGACGCCGTCGAGCAGACTCTCGCCGGTGTACGACGAGAAGTGGAAGCCGGTGCCCGAGCGCGCGTTCTTCTGGCAGTCGACGACGTAGTCCTCGAGGCCGCCGCTGGTGTACACGATCGGCACGGCACCGTAGCGCATCCCGATCGCGCACAGCGCGTTGCCGGGGTTGTAGTGCGCCGGCAGGAGCAGCATGTCGGCCGCACCGAGGATCTGGTGCGCAAGCGCGGCTTGGTATCCCTCGAGCACGCGGCAGCGGCCAAAGAAGGTGGTCTGGATCGTCTTGAGCCGGTCGTGGATGTCCGGGCGGCCCGTGCCCATCAGCACGCACTCGACGCCGCGCTCGAGCGCCGTGGTGAGGATCTCCGCCAGGATCTCGGTGCCGCTGTCGGCGTCGAAGCGGCCGAGTATCGCGGCGAGCGGCGTGCGTGCACCCGACTCGAGCTTGAGCAGGCCCTGCAGGGTCGTCTTGCACTTCGCCTTGCCCGCGAGCGTCTTGTCGTTGCCGGAGAAGTTCTTCGGCAGGGCCGGATCCGTCTCGGGATCCCACGCGCTGTAGTCGATGCCGTTGCTGATGCCGACGAGCTCCTTGGAGCGACGCCGGAAGGCGTCCTCGAGCCCGTAGCCGCGGTCCTGCTGCTGAAGTCGCTCGGCGTGGCCCGGCGAGTGCGTGCCGATGAGCGTCGCGAACTCGGTGCCGGCCTTGAGGAAGTTGACCTTGCCCGCGACCTCGAGGCCGCCGACGGACTGGAACACGCGGTAGGGGAAGCCCAGGCGCGGGAGGATCTCGCGCTCAAAGGTGCCCTGCATGGCGATGTTGTGGATCTGGAAGTACGTGCCCGCCTTCGAGGCCGGGTGGTCAGGACGCTTGTCGATGAACTCGAGCTGCTGCACGAGCGGCAGGATGCCCGTGGCCCAGTCGAAGCAGTGGATCACCTCGGGCTCGAACGAGATCGTGACGAAGCTCTCGAGCACCGCGCGCGCGAAGACCGTGTAGCGGCGCCAGTTGTCCGCGTAGGGACCGTCCTCGCCGCCGTAGGGGTTGCGGCCCTCGAACAGCTGCGGGTGTCCGAACAGGTAGACGGTCACCTTGCCGATGCGGCCGCGATGCAGGCGGAACGAGGTGCGGCCGTCGACGTCCTGTGCGTTGACGATGCCGACCGGTCCGAAGTCCTCGAGCTTGTCGCTGCTGACGAGCGAGGTCCACGGGAGGAACACGGCGACCTCGCAGCCAGCCTCGGCCATGGCGCGCGGAAGGGCCGAGGCGACTTCGGCGAGCGGCGTGCGCCGCACGAGCGGATCAAACTCCGGAGTGACGAATGCGACCTTCATCGGCGATGCCCCCCGGCACTAGGGCGGGCACTGGGGCGGGCACTGGGGCGGGC
>SXKQ01000075.1 GCA_005778045.1 Planctomycetia bacterium | reverse complement strand
TCCGGCTGCTTGTCGAGGTGACCGTAGAGCAGAACGGTGTCGCTCGTCTGCCCCGGGATCTCCATGAAGATCACCGGCGTGCGCTCCTCGCCCTTCTCGTTCCTGAGGCGCACGACCTCGAGCTTGAGTCCCTGAATCGCACGTGCACGGCACCAGTTCGCGATCAGCTCGACCGCGCGGTCCATGTGCCCGTTCTTCTTCCAGTCCTTGTCGAAGGCGGGCGACTTGTTCGGGATCGCGATGTAGTCGGTGATCGAGGGGACGATGCTCGCGTCCCAAGTCTGCGAGACGAAGCTCTCGACGGCCTTGAAATCGAGCGTGGCGGCGTTCGTGGTCGTGGGCGTCATGATGACGGGTAGGATACTCGCCGCGGCGCGAAGCCGCCACGCGCGGAGCGCCTCTCGGCGTCGGCGTAAGCGTGTAAGCGTTGGTGAGATTGGCGCGCTCGCCGCAGGCGTCCTGCTGGGAGCTGTCGCGGCACCAGACACCTGCGCGTTCTCCGTCTCGCCCGCGCGCAGCACGGTGCCGTAGGCGCTCAGGTGGTGTGCGCGTCATCGAAGCTCACGCTGCCGCTCTGGACGCTGTTCAGGCGAGAGCGCGTGCGGGCCATGCCGGGGCCGACGCACAACCGCCCGTGGTCGAACGGGACGTTGCGCTGGTTGGGGCTGATGAGGAGCAGGGAGAGCGACGACGGCGGCCGGCGCGAGGGGCGGAAGGCGAGCTCGCCGGCCGAGACGCTGGTCGAGCCGATGGCCGTGAGTCGCGCGCCCCACGCCCGAGGTGTTGATGCAGCCGCCGGCGAGGTCGTCTCTGCCGCAGGGACAGCTGTTGCCGAGGCACTCGGCCGTACCGAGTTCCGTGCCGAGGAGCGACGCTCCCCAGAGGACCGCGAAAGCGATCGTCGAGAGCAGCGCGTGCGAGTTCATGAAGGAACTCCGGATGCGGGGGAAGTCGATGTGAATAGACCGGAGGGCTCGTGCAACGGCGAGGCAGAGTCTGCACTGCTCGACCGTCGGGAACCGCGCCGCACACTGGGCGAATCCGAGTCGGTAGAGCGCGCCGCAGGAATACCGCAGACTGCGGCGTAGGCACGAGACATGGGGACCTATTACGAGACGCGCATCTTCAATCCGCTGCTGGACTGGGCGCTCTCGTCCCCCGCAGTGAGGGCCCTGCGCGCGCACCTGCTGCGCGACGTCCCCGATGACGCGCTCGAGGTCGGCCCAGGAACCGGGCTCAACGTGCCTTACTATCCGCCGCACGTTCGGCGCCTCCGCGCGCTGGCGCGCGAGGAACGTCTCGACGCACGCCTCGTGGAGCGCGCAGCACAGCGCGGCCTCGAGGTGCAGCATGTCCGCTCCGATGCCGCTCGGATCGCGCTCCCCGACGCGAGCGTCGACGCGCTCGTGTGCACCTTCGTGCTGTGCTCCGTCGAATCCCCGCGAGCATGCCTCTCCGAGTTCGCGCGCGTGCTGCGCCCCGGCGGACGATTGCACTTGCTCGAGCACGTGCGCTCGCCGCGGCGCATCGAGCATGCCGTGCAGCGCTTGCTCACGCCGCTCCAGCGCATCGTCGCCTGCGGCTGCGAGCTCGACCGCGCTCTCCACGTCGACGTGGAGACTTCAGGCTTCGAAATGCACGGCCTGCGCTGCACGAAGAGCGCGGCACTACCCTTCCCCGCCAGCGAGCTGCTCGTCGGCGTGGTGACGCGGCGCTAGTAGCCGAGCTCGCGCAGCTCCTTGAGCTCGCCCTCGGTCAGCTCGCGCACGTCGACCCTCGCGCGCGCATCGCCGGAGCGCGCCTGGATGCGCGCGAGCGTGTCGAGCAGAAGCTGCGCCTCCTTGGGGCGCTCCGCGAACACGTTGCGTTCCTCGCGTGGGTCCGACGCGAGGTCGAAGAGCTCGTGGCGCCCGTCGCTCGAGCGAATCACCTTCCAGCGCTCGATGTACAGCGCAGAACGCTCGCGCAGGAAGCGCTCGCCCCATGGCGCCGCCATGTCCTTGCCGCGACTGTAGTTGATCTCGGCGAACAGCCCGCGCACGCCCGCCTGCCCCGGGAACTTGCCAGCGTGCTTCGCGCGCACGGACTCCGGCAGCTCCGCGAGCACGAGCCCGGGCACGTCCGCGATCGAGGCGGGCTCGTCGACAACTCGCCCGCTCGACTGGCCGGGATGCTTGACGATCAGGGGCACGCGCAGCGCCGGCTCGTAGAGGTCCTTGCTGTGCTCGACGAGGTCGTGCTCGCCGAGGTACTCGCCGTGGTCCGCGGTGACGATCACGAGCGCGCCGTCGAGCAGCCCGTCCTGCTCGAGCCGCGCCAGCAACTCCCCCACCCCGCGGTCGGCGTGCGCGATGCCGCGGTCGTAGGCATCGACCGCCTTTTGCAGGAGCGCCGCGTCGGGCGGAGCGTCGCTGCCGTACACCTGCTCGTAGAGCGTGTCGAGCAGCGCGCTCGGGTTCTCCTCGGGCGCCTTGGGCAGCGCAGCCTCATTCGTCCCGTCGACCGGGCCGACGTTGTAGGGCCGGTGCGCGTCCATGTAGTTCATGAACAGGAAGAAGGGCTTCCCGGCCGGCCGCGCCTTGACCCACTCGTGCGCCAGCGCGGACATCTCGACTCCCGGGCGGCGCTCGTTCACGAAAGTCGCGAAGCCCTGCGTGAGGCCCATGCGCTCGTTGACATAGCCGCGGTTGGCCGCGAAGGCCGCCGTGGCGTAGCCCTCCGCCGCGAGGGCCTCGGCCAGCGTGAGCTCCTCCTCCGCGAGCGGCCGCGCATCGTTGAAGACCGCGTCGACGAGTTCGGCGTCCGCATGGTGCTGGAACGGGAACTTGCCGGTGAAGAGCGAAGCGTGGCTCGGCAGAGTCCAAGGCGCGGTAGAGCGCGCGGTCGCGTAGCGGTCGGCGCTATGGCACAGGGCCTCGAGGCGCGGCGCGGTCGGGCGCGGGTAGCCATAGACCGAGAGGTGGTCCGCCCGCACGGTGTCGAGCACCACCAGCACCACGTTGGGCAACGTCCGGGGCTCGGAACAGGCATTTCCGAGAAGGGCGAGGCTGGCAGCCGGCAGCAGGGCGCGCACGTTCATGGTTCCTCGGTGAAGTTAGCACGCCCGGGCGGCGCGGGCCGACCTCGGGAACGTGCTTCCAACTTCTGGGAGCCCCCGCGGGCCGGCCGAGTACCACGCCGGTCCGACGCTACACTCTTTCACCTGTAACATCGCGCCCTTCAAGGTCATCCCCTGAAAGGTCGATGATCTCGGTCCTCTGGCGGAGTTCGCGCTCCGTCCCCGTCCCATGGACTCGTCGTCCAAACGCAAACCCCACCCTGTAGCGCCGCTTCGGCCGGGCGAGCGCGTCCTCGTCATCGGCGGCGGCCCCGCTGGTCTGACGGCGGCGTACCTGTTGCAGCAGGCGGGCGCACGCACGACGGTATTCGAAGGCACTGGGATGCTCGGCGGCATCTCGCAGACCGCGCAGTACAAGGGCTACCGCTTCGACATCGGCGGCCACCGCTTCTTCACCAAGATCGAGCCCGTCGAGCGCTTCTGGCACGAGATCCTAGGCTCCGAGTTCATCTCGGTCCCGCGCCAGTCGCGCATCCACTACCGAGGCACGTACTTCGACTACCCGCTCAAGGCGTGGAACGCGCTCTCCGGGCTCGGGCCGCTCGAGGCCGTGCGCATCCTGTGGAGCTACGCCTGGGCCAAGCTGCGCCCTAACCCGGTCGAGGAGAACTTCGAGCAGTGGGTCTCGAATCGCTTCGGCAAGCGCCTGTACCAGATCTTCTTCAAGACCTACACCGAGACGGTGTGGGGCAT
>SXKQ01000074.1 GCA_005778045.1 Planctomycetia bacterium | reverse complement strand
GTGCTCAAGCCCCAGAACTCGCTCCATTGGCATGCGACCGTGCTCGACTGGATCGGGCAGTGGACGAAGGCCCAGTAGGGCGCTCGTACCGAGGCTGGCCGCGGCCAATGTGGCGCTTCGAGCGTCCCAGGGCCGTGATCCTCTTCGGCCGGCGAACATGGCCGATTTGACGCCGCACCCTCGCGTTGCTTACCTAGTCGATCGTATGGGCCTGAGCTTGACCTCGTCCGCAGCCGCAGCGCGCCGCTACCTTGCGGCCCTGCTGCTGTTCGTGGCCGGGTTCCTCGCGCAGGGCCTGCACTCGGGTCTCGAGAGCCATGAGCTCTGCGAGCACGGCGAGCTGGTGCACTTCGAGAACGGCTCCGAGCGTGGTGAGCATCACGAGCCCGAGCATGACGACGGTCCTTCCGCCGTCGGTCTAGGCGAGCACGAGTCATCGCACCACCACTGCGGAATCGCGGCGGCGGCCCCGCTGGTCGAGCAAGAGTTTGCGGCGCCGCTGGGCGTCGTTCTGCAGCTTGCGCCCGAAGCCGCCCCTGAGGTCTGGGGCGCTCCGCGCGTCGAGCGCATCGCGCGCCTGCGGCTCGCGCCGCACCATTCGCCTCCGGAGATCTCGCGAGCCTGACCGCCGCGTTCGCCTCGCGCGAACGCAGGCCCTGCTCGCGTGGCGCGTTTGCGCTTCGCTCCTCCCCGTCGGCCGCGCCGGTGCCTCCGTCGTAGCCTCGCCGCGCTCCCCTTTTGTTCGCGCTGGCCATGGATCTTCTTCAAGACTCGATTTCGTCTTTTCCACCCGCTGCATTCGATTCCTCTGCCTGCGTGTCGCTCGCCGAGCGCCACGTGCCGCGCATGCTTCAAGTCGCCCGCAGCATCCTCGGTTGCGAGCACCTTGCTTGGGACGCCGTGCAGGACGCACTGATGTGCCTTTGGCACGAGCGTCATGCCCCGCACGACCTGTGCGGGTGGCTCGTGCGCACGACCGTGCACAAGAGCCTGCACCATGTCCGCACGCGAGCGCGTCGCACGCGCCACGAACTGCTCGCGGCGGGGGAGCGTGACTTCGATCCGGCCGTCGATCCGGCCGTGCTGGCCGCGCGCACCGATCTCGCGCGCACGATCCTCGCTGCGATCGAGCGCCTGCCGCGTTCCTTCCGCGAGCCGTTTGCGCTGCGGGAGCTCGAGGGCCTCGACTATGCCGAGATCGCGGAGCAGCTCGGCCTCGCGGCTGGGACGGTGCGCTCGCGCATCCATCGCGCCAAGGGCCTGCTGCGCGCCTCGCTCGCGGACCTCGCCCACGACCCGGCGCTGTGTGCGCTGTGCCAAGACGAGTCGTCTCACTCGCACGGCTGACGTTTTTGGAGCCCTGTCCGGGAACTGCTCACGCCCGAGCGGAGACTCCTCCCGCCGGTCCTGTCGCAGAGGCAGTCCTGTCCTGTGTTGGAAGAGCCGGGATGGGGGGGCGCGGGAGGCTCGCAGCTCCCGCGCCCTATTTCTTGTCGCGGGGAGTTTCGCCGGATCAGCGGAACTTTCGAAGCTGGAGCAGCGATCACCCAACGGTCGCGAGGAGTGCTCTTCCCTCCTGCGCGGCGCTTCGGCAACGCTTCATCGGAGGTGCCCATGCAAGGCTCCCGTTCCTTGGTTTATTCGTCCCGTATCGCCCTCGGTGCTGCACTGCTGGCGGGATCTTCACTCGCCCAGTCCGCGAAGCCCGAAGGTCTGTCTGGCATCGAGATCAGCTACAGCGCGGATCCCGTGCTCGACTCGATCTTCCGCTGCTCGGATGCCGACCTCGGCGGCAACTACAATCAGTCCGGAGAGACGCTGGTGCTGTATGCCGACGTCGTGGCCGCGCCGCTGGTGGCGCTGGTGGAACTGGTGGAACCACTTCACATCGCGGTTTCTCCCGATGACACCGTATTCGTGGCCGATTCCGCGCGCCGAATCGTGCTCGCCCTGAACGACGCGGACGAGGATGGCACGGCGAACGAGCTCGGGGAGCACTGGGTCTACTTCGATGGCTCGGCGAGCGGCAATGCCGCCGGACTCCTGCTGGCCAACACCGCGGGCATCTCGAATCGCGCCCCACTCGGGGCCGTGTGGCTCGCTTCCTCGAGCACCCTCGCCGGGGAACTGGAGCGCGTTCTGCGGCTCGAAGATCGCACGCTGGACCTCGATGCCAACGACTTGAACGAGGCGAGTGTGTTCGCCGAGTTCGTCGAGGCCGCGCCGAGCGACCGTAACCTCGTCGGAGTGCGCGAGGGAGTGGACGGCGCGGTGTACGTGCTCGACACGGGCGCAGCGACTCCAGCGGGCCGTGGCATCTATCGACTCGGAGATCTCGACGCGAGCGGATCCATCGACGCCGTTGGCGAGGTCACGGCGTTCTTCCTGCCGCCCGTGTCTGGCGGCGAGGACTGGGTCGCGCTCGACCAGGACGACGGCGAGAACTGGTACCTGCTCGACCGCGGCAACGGACGCATCTGGCGCGGCCACGACGCGGATGCGAGCGGCTCGATCGACCCGCTCGAGATGCACTCCTTGTGGCAGCTCGGCAGCGGCGCCGACTGGCGCGACATCGGCGTGACCGACGAGGGCGGAATCTTCCTCGGCGTGCTCGGAGCAGCCGGCAAGATCGAGTTTGGCGCCGACTTGAACCTCGACGGGTCGATCGGCAGCGGCGAGTCGCTGGTCGCCTACGACGTCACGGTCGCCGATGTCGACATCGACTCGCCCGTGTCGGTGGCCGTTGACTTCCACGAGCATGCGGAGGTCGGTGACGCGTTCTGCACGGCCGCTTCGATCGTCGGATGCCCTTGCAACAACGGCGGAGCGCCAGGTGCGGGCTGCGTGAATTCGACGGGCGTCGGCGCGATCCTCGAAGGCGAGGGCTCGAGCGGAGTCGGCAACGATGATCTTGAGCTGCACGCCTTGCAGTTGCCTCCCAATACCGCGGCTGTGGCCTTCTGCGGCATGCAGCAGGTCGGCAACGGCAATGGCCAGCGCTTCTACGACGGGCTGCGCTGCGTGTCCGGCAGCATCCGACGCCTCGGTCTGGCTCAGGTCGATGCGCTGGGCAACGCACACTGGGGTCCGGGGCTCGTGCAGGATCACGGCTTCGTGGTCGCGACCACGTACAACTTCCAAATTTGGTATCGCGATCCCAGCGGCCCCTGCGGCTCCAGCTCCAACTTCAGCAACGGCCTGTCGATCACCTTCGACCCCTGAGTCCAGCGCCGCGAGAGATCTCGAGGCGCTTCCCTCCTCGGAGATGGGATGGAAGCGGCGCCCGCGTTCCCTCGGGAGGCGGGCGCCGCGCGTTCGTTCGCGGCCCAAGCGAGCCGCGCTCGAGTCGATCAGGGCGTGCCGGCGACGCGCAGGCCGATGTTCGAGACGAAGTCCTCGTCGGGGACCGAGTAGCGGCGGGAGCTGCGGCAGAAGCCCTCCTCGCAGTTGAAGTAGCTGCCGCGAATGACGCGCCGCATGACGGAGTCGGGGCCCGTGGGATCGAGCTTGGCGGCACGCGTGTAGTCGCTGTACCAGTCGCTGACCCACTCCCAGGTGTTGCCGAGCATGTCGTGGAGGCCGAGCGCGTTCCGGGCCTTCTGGCCGACCGGCTGAGGCTCGCCGAAGGCATTGCCGAGATGCCACGCGATCTCGTCGAGCGCTCCGCAGCGACCCGCCTGCACCCCGGCACGGCAAGCGTATTCCCACTCGGCTTCGGTCGGGATGCGCAGGCCGGTGCGGCGGCAGAACTCGCTCGCGAGGCGCCAGCTGGACATGCTGGGGAGGTCGAGCCGACCGTCGCCCGCTCGGCGCGCGGGCCTGTCGTCGACGGCGGTGTTCGTCACGACCACGACGCCCGTGCTCGCGTCGAACTCGCTCTCGACCTCGAACCGCACCGGGTTGCCTTGCTGGTCGACGGCTTCGACGCGCACGGGCGCGCGGCTGCCCGAGGAGCCTCGAGCGCTCGCAGGTTCGCTCGCCGCGCCCATGACCGCGTTGCACTGAGCTTGCGTCACTTCGCAACGGCTGAGGTCGTAGGAGCGCGACAGCGCCACGTGGTGGGCAGGGACCTCGTTCGAGCGGGCCTCGTCGTCGCCCGGGCTCTTGCCCATCCTGAACTGCCCCGGCGGCACGAGCAGCATCTCGACGCCGCTGGCCTTGTCCTTCATGCGCCACGGCAGGCCCGTCTTCGCGAGTGCTTCGCGCAGGGTCGCGTCGCGCACGACGTTCGGGTCCACCTCGCGAGCGAGCACCTCGCACCACGCGAGCTCCGCGGGGACGTACGGAGTCGTGCTCGCGGCCGCGGCGACAACCGGAGCCGAGCTGGATACGGGACTTGCCGTGCCGACCTTGGACTGGGTGGTCGCGCTCGGCAGCGGTGCCGAGCGCGCGGGCAGGACGCCGGTCAGCGGACCGGAGAGCGTTCCGGTCGCCGGGCTCGACCTCAGGAAGCTCGCATGCCACACGCGGTCGAGCTCGTCGTTGCGCGCGCGCAGCCGCTCGCGTAGTCCGTCGCGGTCGTCGCGCTGGCTCATCAGCAACATGCCGCCCCAGTACACCGGCACGACTTCTTCGAGCATGCGCAGGCCCATCTGGTAGAGCTCCATCGCGGCCTCGTCGCCGAGGCGCTGCGCGCGCTTGAGGAGCTCTCGCACGAAGTAGGTCGCACTGAACTGCGCATCGGCGCCGCGCGCGACGCCGTTGACATCCTCATCGAGCCACGTCTGCGAGGCGATGCGCGTATTCTCCAGCTGCGGGGGAACGAGCACGCGATCGACCACGTGCACGATCGAGTCGCCGAGCTGGATGTCGCCCGCCACGCTGCGCGCTTTGAAGCTCTCCTCCGGAGCGCGCGTCCTGCGGAGGCGACGGACGAACACCATGCCGTTGGCGAGCACGTCGAGCACGAAGCGGCTGTCGTTCTTGGAGATCATCGTCGGTCCGCGCTGGCGGTCGTTGAAGTCGAAGCGCCACGCCTGCAGCGTGGGGAGCGTGTGCCAGTCGAACAGCTCGCGCAGCATGCGGCGATGCGCCGGATCGAAGAGCGCACTGCGCTCCGCATCGGACAGGCGCGCGAACGCGTCGTTGGTCGGCACGAACACGGTCCAGCTGCGGCCCGGCTCGACCTGCGCCCGGTCCTGATCCGCGCCGCTCGCCTCGACGGCCGCGAGGAAGCTCGAGCAGCATCCGTCGGGTACCGCGCGCAGTGCCTCGAGCAGGCTGGCGGACGCGGCTTCTCTCATGCCGAGGCACAGCGAGTCTTCGGTGACCTGCGGCTTGGGCAGCACGGCGCGATCAATTGCGTGGATCACGCCGCTCGTGCACAGTCGGTCGACGTGCTCGATCTGTGCCTCGCCGTAGCGAAACTCGCGCCCGTTGGCCTGGAGGGCGATGCGATCGCCGCGTAACGTGCGCGCCAGCTGGGCGTCCTCGATGTTGGCGACCTCGTAGGAGACGAGGCGTCCGGGCACGACGTGGTGCGTGAGGATCTCGACGAGGCGCTCCTTTTTCTCGGTCAGCAACAGCGACTCGAGCGTGCCCGCGGCGCGGAGCGCGGCGACCAGCGTGCTGAAGCGCGACGCCTGTGCGGCCTCGACGACGTCGAGCTGAGCGCCGCTCTGCTGCTGCAGTACTGCGGGGAGCGTGTTGGAGGACGCAGGGAACGACGACGCGGGGAAGGCAGGAACGGACAGGGCCAGTGCACAGGCGACCCCGACGGCTGCGAGGGCCCGCAGGGGAAGCTCTCGGCTGGGGGCGGGCGGGATGACCGCGGCCGCGACGCAGGGCGACCACGCGAAGGCTCTTTGCGGCGCTCCCTGCCACCGGATGCACACGGCGACCCCGTTGTTACACTTTTGCGTCCACGGTCCGCGTCGGCGGTTCGCCACGGCCCCTGGTCCCTCCATGAAGCAAGCACGTGCCAGCGCCCCGCGCGCCAAGTTCCTGCCCCGTACGGTCGAGCAGATGCGGGAGCGCGGCTGGGACGAGCTCGACGTCCTGCTCGTCACCGGAGATGCCTATGTCGACCATCCCTCGTTTGGAGTGCCGGCGATCGGTCGCCTGCTCGAGAAACGCGGCTACCGCGTGGGCATCCTCGACGTGCCCGAGCTCGAGCCCGACGGCTCGGGCTGGAAGCGGCTGCCGAAGCCGCGCCTGTGGGTCGGCGTGAGCGCCGGGACCATCGACTCGCTGGTCACGAACTACACGGCGTCGAAGAAGATCCGCCATCAGGACGTGTACCGCCCCGGCGGCAAGCCCGGGCGCCCCAACCGCGCCACGATCGCCTACACGGCGCAGGTGCGGCACCACTTCCCGGGCGTGCCCGTGGTGGTGGGCGGCTTGGAGGCCGGTCCGCGGCGGCTGGCGTACTACGACTACTGGGAGGACAAGCTGCGCCGCTCGATTCTGGTCGACGCGAAGGCGGACCTGCTCGTGTGGGGCATGGGCGAGCGCACGGCGGTCGAGGTTTCGGAGCGCATCGCGCGCGGCGCGTCGCTGCGCGGCATGGCGAACACGTGCGAGCTCGTGAAGCCCGAGGAAGTGCCCGCCGCCGCGCGCGTCGTACCGGCGTTCGAGGACATGCTCGCGGACGTCGACCTGCAGATCGCGCTCTTCAACGCGGTGCGCGAGGAGAACCGGCCCGATGGCAAGGTTCTCGCGCAGCGCCACGGCGCGCGCGTCGTGCTGCAGCACCCGCCGCTCGTGCCCTCGACGCAGCAGGAGGTCGACGAGTACTACGACCTGCCCTATACGCGCGAGTGGCACCCCGATCACACCGCGGCCGGTGGCGTTCCCGCGCTCGAGCCCGTGCGCTGGTCGATCAACACGCACCGTGGCTGCCTCGCGGACTGCACCTTCTGCTCGATCACGTTCCACCAAGGGCGCACGATCCAGTCGCGCTCCGCCGAGAGCGTGCTGCGCGAGGCCGCGTCGCTCTCCGGCATGCACGACTTCCGCGGCACGATCACCGACGTAGGTGGTCCGACCGCGAACATGTGGGGCATGGGCTGCAAGCTGCTCGAGGCCGGCAAGGGCTGCCTCGACCGCGACTGCCTCTCGCCGGACGTGTGCCCCGCGCTGCGCGTCGACACCGCGAGCGAAGGCTATCGCCGCCTGCTCTCGCTCGTCTCGCGCACCAAGGGCGTCAAGCACACCTTCGTGAGCTCGGGCATCCGCTACGACATGCTCCGCAGCACGAAGTCGCAGACCGAAGGCGAGCTGCTGCCGCTGCACCGCCAGCTCGTCGAGCGGCACACCTCGGGCCGCATGAAGCTCGCGCCTGAGCACGCCTCGCCGGATGTGCTCAAGCTGATGAACAAGCCTTCGTTCGAGGTCTACGAGCGCTACGAGGAAGACTACAAGTCGACCTGCGAGGAGATGGGCAAGGACCAGCATCTCGTCAACTACTTCATCGTCGGGCACCCCGGCACGACCATGAAGGACGCGGTGGTGCTCTTCGAGCGCCTGCTCGAGCGCAACTACAGCCCCGAGCAGGTGCAGGAGTTCATTCCGCTGCCGATGACGCGCGCCTGCGTGCAGTACACGACCGGCAAGGACCCGATCACGGGTGCGGCGCTGTACGTTCCCAAGGGGGGACGCGAGCGGCGCCTGCAGAAGGCGCTCGTGCGCTGGAAGGTGCCGGAGAACCGTAAGCTCGTGCTCGAGGCGTTGAGCGAGGCGGGTCGCGAGGACCTCGTCGATCCGTTCTTCCGCGCGCTCAAGCGCGGGGGCCCACCGCGGCGCACGCCGGTGCGCAAGAGCGCGTCCGAGGGTGACGACGAGCCGATGGACGACCTCGACACCTGCGGCTAGGACCCATGTCGACCTTCGCGGGAGTCGCGCGCCGCTGCTAGCATCGCACCTGATGCAGCGGGAACCGCAGCGCGAGTTCGACGGCTTCCCGCTCGGTCGGGTGGGCTGGTGGGTCGTGGTGCTGTTCCTGCTCGCCTTCGGGGCGACGCGTGCGCGCGGAGCGTGGTACAGCTACGGGCTCGACGGCTACGCAGACGAACCGGAGGTCGTCGATCCGGCCCTGCGTGCTGCCAAGGGCGACCTACGGCCGGAGCGCTTCCTCTACCCGGGCTGGACGTCCTACACGATCGGCGCGACGTACAAGGCGCTCGACGTGGTCGGCTTCGGCGGTGAGGCAGGCTTCCTGCCCGAGGAGGCGAGCCCAGATCACTTTGTCGTCGGACGGCTGGTCGTGTTCGCCACGGGCCTCCTTTCGGCGCTCGTGGCGGGGCTCGCGGCGCGCAAGCTGTTCGGCTGTTGGGCGGGCGTCGCGGCCGCGGGCCTGCTGCTCGTGAGCCCTGAGTTCACGAGCATCAGCTACGTCGTGCAGGTGAACACGCCGGCGAGCCTGTGGACCGCGCTCGCGATCCTGTTCAGCGCGCGCATCTACGTCGACGGGCGGCAGCCGCGCGACTACGTGCTCGCGGGGATCTGCGCGGGCTTCGCGGTGGGGTGCAAGTACAACTCCTACCCGGCAGCGCTGCCGATCCTCGTGGCGCACGTGTTCGCGCCGCGCGATCGCACGGGCTGGTGCCATCCGTGGTTCCTTGTCTCCGGCGCGCTGGTGCCGATCGCCTTCGCGCTCACGACGCCCTATGCCTTCATCGACTCCGAGCGCTTCCTCGAGTCGGTGCGCTTCCTGAACAGCGTGTACCAAGACCAGCACTGGCCGCTGCACACGAGCTCGTCCGGCGGCAGCTGGTTCAACTACCTCGATCGCATCTGGCGTGCGGGCTGGCCCTTCGAGTTATCGCTCGCGGCGCTCGCGGGCGCCTTGCTCTCGGGGGCGCGCGACTGGAGACGACCGGCGATCGTGCTCGGAGCCGCGGCCGCGAACCTGGCGTTCCTGGGCTACTACAAGGTGTACTTCCTGCGGCACCTGCTGCCCGCGATCCCGCCGCTCGCGATGCTGAGCGGAGCGTTCGTGCAGCGCGCGGTCGACGCGCTCGATCGCGAGCGGACGCGCAAGCCGCTGGCGACGAGCGCTGCGGCGGTGCTGATGCTTGCGCTCGGCTTCCGCGCGTTTGCGGCGACTGAGGTGAAGCTCTCCGGCAAGACCAAGACGGACTCGCGCTCAGCCGCGGCCGAGTGGATCGAGAACAACGTGCCGAAGGGCGCACGCATCGCCTGCGAGGAGCGCTCGCCGAAGCTCGAAGGCTACGAGCTCATTCCGGCACGCTCGATCGCCGCGCCCGTCGACCGCACGGCGGAGCTCGAGGTGCAGTCCGACTATGTGATCGTCACGCTGATGAGCGAGCGATTGATCGAGCGCGACCCGGCGTGGGCCGGGGCTCGCGAGGTGTACGAGCGCTTCGCCCAGCGCCACGAGCTCGTGGCGGAGTTCCTCGGGCGCGGCGTCGACTTCTCGGGCCGCGACCTTCGCATCTTCCGCATCGTGCGCTGACGCGCGCTCCGGAAAGCACGCGAGGCCGCCGCGGAATGCGCGACGACCTCGGGCAAGAACTGGAACGGCTCCGGGGCGGCGCTCAGCCGGTGACGCGCTCGCGGAACTCGAGGGTCTCGGGGTCGACGCGCACCTTCTCGCCGACGTTGACCAGATTCGAGACCTTGATCTTGATGCCGTTTTCGAGCACGGCGTCCTTCCAAGAGTTGTTGGCGCCCTTCATCGGTGGCGCGCACTCAGCGACCTTGCAGACCACCGAGGACGGCGGGCTGACGGTCACGACCTTGCCGTTGACGAGGAAACCGATGTACTTGTCCGAGCCCCACACGAGCGCGTCCTTGGCGGCCTCGATCGAGCAGCGGAACTCGTTGCCCTCGGCGTCGTAGAAGACCTCTTCCGGCCCTTCCTGGTAGGAGTGCGACAGCTCGATGTTGTCCTTGTCGAGGACTTCGAACTTGGTGTCGCCGTGCTCCTTCAGCTCCGTGATGCGACCCGTGAGCAGGTCCTTGAGCGTCACGAAGACGTACTGACGGCGGTCGTTGCGCATGATGCTCCAGTCGGCGACGGTGCACATGCGGCCTTGGTATTCGAGCAGGTAACCTTTGCGGACATCGAGAGCGCTGGCTTGCACGGAAAAGTCCTCTGGCGTTGAAGTGGCCGAACAGTCTAGCGCAGGCGCAGCGCTACAGGAACTCGATGCGGCCTTGGGGCAGCAGGTACACGATCAGCATGGTCCCGCCGGCCACCGTCGGCACGTGCTGGGAGCCGGGGGCCTCGACCACCCAGCCCGCGGGCTGGCCCATGAAGGTGGGGCTGCCGTCGAGGGTCATGCAGAAGTTGAGCTCGCCATTGGGGTGGCGGTGCAGCGGTCCAGCGCCGTTCATGTGCACCACATCGATCGAGAAGTCGTAGGTCTCCGGCAGCGCCTTGGTCACGCGGCCGTAGCGCACGGGCAACTCGCCGCGGTTGGCGATCTCGCCTCGCTCGAGCATCCCGACCAGCGTGGCCTGCAGCGCGCACGCCGCGGGCCCGCTCGGGTTGAAGCGCCGGTGCAGCTCGGCCGCGGCCGCGGCGGGATCGGCGGGCGAGACGCCGCGGGCGGCGTCGAGGAGCGGACGGAAGGCTTCGAGGGTCGTGCTCATGGGGCTTGGTTGTAGTGCCCCGCGCCCGATCGCTCAACGGCGGTAGCGGATGAGCAGCAGCGCGGTGCCCGGGCGGAAGCCCTGCTCCGGCTCGAGCGGCGCGAGCACGAACTCGTATTTCGCGAGCGCCGCATCGTTGGGGCCGGCGACCGTGCCGCTTTCGTCGAGCCGCTGCCAGGCCTTGGGCAGGATGCCCCAGGGCGCAGCCGCGTCGACGATGCGCGCGTTGAAGTAGGTCGGCTGGTATTTCGCGAAGGCATCGAAGCCGATCTTGCGGTCGTGGCCCGGCATCTCGCGCGCGGCCGGGTCGAGCGGCTCGAGGGACTCGCGATTCGTGAGCCCGTGGGTGTCGAGCACGACGAGCTCGTTCGCGAAGTAGCCGAACGCACCGATGTTCCCGAGCACGATCGACTCGCCGGACCGGGTCGCAGCGGCGAGCGCGCGCCCGACCTCGATCCAATCGCGGATGTCGATCACGCCCTTCTCCCACATGGCGTGCTCGCTGCGGAACTCTTGGCTCCAGCGGAAGTGAGCGAGCTCGCGCAGCTTCTGTGGCACGAGGTGTTGGTCGAAGCAGGGCAGCGCTCCCGCGAGCACCAGCGGGACGCCGATGCCGAGCTGCACGGCGGCACGGGCGAACGTCGCGAGCCACGCACCGAGCGCGAGCGCGACGAACGGCATCGCCGGCACGAGCATGCGGTACATCATCATCCAGTCGCCGCCGAGCACGACTAGGTAGGCGAAGGCGCTCGCGCAGAAGACGAGTGCGCCCCGCGCGAGTCCCGAGCGCTCCGAGCGCAGGCACGCGAGGGAGCCGCCGAGCGCGACGGGCACGCTCGCGACGCACAGGAGCAGGCTCGCGACGTACTGGGCTCCACGCAGCAGGTATTTGGACCCGAAGGCGACCTTGATGCGCGCCGTATTGGGCTGCAGCGCCTCGAAGTACGCGTAGCGGAAGGCTAAGTAGGCGAGCACCGTCGCGAGCGTCGCCGCGGCCGTGACCAGCACCGCGCGCAACAGCGCGCGCCGTTCGCCCGCGTCGGCTGCGGCGAGCGCGGCGACACCGCTCATCGCCACCCACACGAAGCCGTCCGCGCGCACGAGTACCGCCAGCGCGGCCCACAGGCTCGCCCCGAGTGTCCGCGGGGCGCCGCGCTCGACGACGAGCCGCTCGAAGACTCCGAAGACGCACAAGGCGCAGGCCATGGTCTCGAGGCCGCTCGTGGACCACACGGCGACCGGGGCGAGCGTGGCCGTGCTCAGCGTCGCAAGCCTTGCGCAGGTGCCGCTCGAGAGCCGTGCAGTGGCGACGCGCGCCACGAGCACGACGAGCGAGACGGCGCACGCGACGCCGACGAGCCGCGTCCACAACTGCGGATCGAGCCCGGCGAGCTCGAGGCTCGCGCACAGCACGGTCCACAGGAAGTTCGAGAAGCCCTCGACTGGCGGAGTCTCGCCGATGTTCCACACCAGCCCGTGTCCGTCCGCAAGGTGGCGCCCGTAGCGGAACGAGATGAAGGCGTCGTCGACGAGGAAGTCCATGGCCCACGCCAGCGCTAGCAGGAACGGCAGGGCGAGCAGCGCCGCGGAGGGGAGCGCGGGGACGCGGGCGCGAGGAGCTTCCACGGCCGGATTCTGCAACCCGGGCGGGCCCGCGTCGAGCGCACGCGGGGGGGCGGGGCATGGTTCCTGCTCCGCGTGGCCCTACAATCCCGCGCCCTGCCATGCCTCTACAGCCGCGGCGCATCCTGATCGGAGCCCTGTTCGTCCTGCTCGCGAGCTGGGCGGCGCTGCCGCTGCTCCAGTCGGATCTCCACGGCGCCGAGGTCGGACTCGTCGAGCGTGCGCGCGCGTCGCGCAGCCTGATCGACCCCGCGCTCGCCGGCGGCCACCTGCTCGCGAGTCTCGACCTCGCCGCCACGGCCGGAAGAGCCCCGGCGATCGTGGCGCGTCTCGAGAGCCTCGCGTGGCTGCTCGTCGCCGCCTTGGCCCTCGGGCGTTGCGCGCGGCGCTTGCTGCTTCCGTGGAGCGGTGGCGAGCTGGCGCGGGCGGCCGGTTGGGCCTCGGCGCTCGTTTTTGCCCTGCACCCGGTGTCGTTCGCCGCTGTCGCGAGCCTGACCGCGCGCGCGGACTTGATGGCGCTGTGCTTTTCGTCCCTGTGCCTGTGGACCTACTTGCACGCGCGACAGGAGCGCACCAGTCTCGCGCTGTGGCTGGCTGCGCTGGCGGCCGTGCTCGCGGGGCTCTCGAGCGACCTCGCGCTCTCCCTGCCTGCGTGGCTTGCCGCAGCGGAGTTCCTCTCAGCGAATCGCCAGCGCACGCTCGCTGCGCGTGCGCGTTCCGCCGGGCTCGCCGCAGCGGTGACTCTGGCGTGCGTGCTGTTCGACATTTGGGTGCGCAGCCTCGTCCTCGACGAGCTCGCGTTACCGGCTCCGATCGCGCTCGCGAGCCTGAGCGGCATCGCGGGCTTCTTCGAGCGCCTCGGCGCGCTGCTCTTCCCGGTCAACGTCGAGGTGCTCGGCGCGCTCGGCTTCGTGCTCGCGGGGCTGCTCGCGCTGGCCGCGTTCCAGCCGATCCTCGTCGCTGCGCGTGCCGCTCCGCGCCTGTGGGGGCGCCTGCTTGGGCTGTGGGCGCTCGCGCTGCTGCTCGCGGAGGCCGTGGGGCGTGGCGTGCGTGCCCACCCGGGCGATCTGCGCGATGCAGAGGGCATGTTGCTGTCCGCCGCGGTGTTGTCCGTCGCGCTCGGGCTCGGCTCGGTCGCCATGTCGGGTTTTCGACGCGTCGTGCTGCCGCTCGTGCTCGCCGTGGGACTGGCCGTGCTGTCTCACTCGGCCGGACTCGCGCACCGCGCAGCGGGACGCGAGCTCGAGCGCCTCGAGGCGGCCCTGGCGCAGGTGGGCGCGCGCTCGGCGTGGATCGTCGACAGCCCGGACGTGGTGCTCGGCGTGCGCTGTGCGGAGGGTGCGATCGATGCGCGCGGGGACGCGGCGATGCTCGCACGCGTGAGCTCGCGTCAGTTGGCCCTGCGCGCCTGCACGGGCGAGCTCGCGCGGGCGCGGGAGCAGAGCCTGTCGCTGGTGTTGCGAGTCGAAGGTGGCTGGCAGGCGCGGGGCGTGCTCGCGGCGTTCGATGGCTCGGGCGCCCGCAGCTGGATCCGCGACGGCGTGTCTCCGGAACTCGAGCTCGACCCGCTCTCGGTCGGGGCGCTCGTGGTGCGTGCGACCGCGGATGCGGACACAACGCGGCCGCCAGTGCTCGCGTGGCGTTCGGGATCGGATGTGGGCCGGGAGGACGGGCGCGTCGAGGGCGTGTGGGCCTATCTCGGCGACGCGCCCGAGGCCGTGTTCGACCTGCGCTCGTCGCTCGAGTGGCTCTCGGCTGGGCGCGTGCGCCAGCTGTGGTCCGCGGCTGGCTGGAGTCGCATCACGCAAGCCGAGCTCCTTGCGGAGCTCCCGGAGCCGGTGCTCGACGGCGGACTTGTGCTGGATGGAACGGCGCTGGCCGCGCGCACAGGAGGGGCGGCCGAGGGCGACGACGCGCGTCGCACGTGGAGGCTGTGCGCGCTCGACCGCGAGGGTGCTCCAGTCGCCTCCATCGGCGAGCGCGACGACGTGCTCGTGCTTTTCGACGCGCGCGCGCTGGCCGAGGTCACAGACGAGGCGCTGCTCGAGGTGCTCGTCGACGGTCAGGCCGTGGAGAGACGCCGCGTGCGGCTGCCCGGGCGATGAGCCGGCCCTAGTTTCCGGCGTTCAGCCGCGCGAGGTCGACCTCGATCGTCGCGAGCTGCTGCGTGAGGTCCGCGACCTGCGGGTTGTAGTGCAGGGCGTAACGAACCTCGGAGCGCGCCAGCTCGAGCAGCTTGCGCCGCCCTTCCGCGTCGTTCGCAGGCAGGTTCTGGGCTTGCATGCGCAGCACCTGCGTGTAGTTCATCGAGGCCTGCCAGTTGCGCAGCCTTGGATCGCGCAGGATCGCGCGGCGGAAGTACTCGCCCGCGGCGCCGATGTCGCCGTTGCGCCCGACTAACTCGCCGAGCAGGTAGAGCGCGTCGCCGTTCTCCTCGTACTGCACGAGTTCCTCCAGCATGCGCCGCGCTTCGTCGAAGCGCTCCGCGCGCATGGCCAGCCGCGCGAGCGAGAGCTTCGGGTCGGTGCGTGTCGTGCCGGCGTTCATCACTGCGAGCAGCGCGTTGATGCAGTCCTCGCTGCGGCCGACCTTGTCGTAAGCCTGCGCGAGCGCGATCGAGGCGCCGGAGTTCGTCGGTTCCTTGCGCACGGCCTGCTCGAGGTAGGAGAGCGCGGCCTCGGTCCCGGCGGTCGCCTGCACGATCTGGGCCCAGTTGAACGCTTCCGAGAAGTCCATCTCGGCGATCGGCACCTGCTGGCCGCGCGCCGGACGGCTGGGCGCGGAGGTATCCGTGGCGCGCGGCGCGCGCGAGCGCAGCGACTGCGCCATGCGGTGGTTGCGCGTGAGGATGTTCTCCACGCTGGCGAGGGTCGCTTGAAACTCGAGCTGGTGCAGCGGCTCGCGCTGCTCCTCGCGCCACAAGAGGTAGCGGTCCAAGAACGAGTCGGTCAGCCCGTCGGGCTGCAGGTCGAAGCCCGGGTCGACCTCGAGCAGGTTGGCATTGCTGCCTAGGAACATGTTGCGCGCGCCGAGGTACTCGAGGCGCTGGTGATCGTCGGTATTGAGCGGTCCCTGACCCACGAGCGCGGCGAAGTGCGCGGGATTGGCGCCGTGGTAGGCGAGCAGGCCCGCGAGGTTGTAGACCCCGACGCGCGCAAGGTCCGCGCGGATCGCGGGGCGATCGAAGAGGCGCTCCATGGCCGGGAAGTCGACCGGCAGGGGTTCCATCGAGGCGAGACCGATCGTGTCGGACTCGACCGTGAGGAAGGACTGCACGTGCGGGAAGACCTCGTGGATCGTACGCGTGATGAGCTGGATCGTCTCGTTGGACTGCTCATAGTGGTGGAACCACACCATCATGATTCCGCCCTGCTCGAGGCGGTCGCGGCAGTCCTCGAAGAAGTCGACCGTGAACAGGCTGCCGATGCCCGCGATCCACGGGTTCGAGGGCTGCGACACGATCAGGTCGTACTTGCGCGGCACGGTGCGCAGGAAGGTGCGCGCGTCGTCGAGGTACACGTGCGTCTTGGGGTTGGCGAGTACGTGGTGGTTCGCGCCGGTGAAAAGTTTGTCCGCGTCCAGCACGGCCTTGGAGATCTCGACCACGTCGATGCGCTCGACCTCGTCGTAGAGCGAGATCGCGCCGGTGGTCACGCCCGAGCCGTGGCCGATCACCATCACGTTGGCCTTGTCCGCGCCTTCCTTGGGCAGGAAGAACATCGGGATGTGCCCCGAGAGGAGGAACGTGATCATGTCGAGCGGGCCCGTGGAGGCGTCGCCCTTGCTGTTGATGTAGATCGCGGCCAAGCGCTCGCGGCGCACGCCCATGACCGAGGCGTCCGCGTCCTCCCACAGGCCGAAGTCGTCCCAGCCGTCGAACAGCGGGTCGGGATCGCGCAGGTGGGTCCGCTTCCACCAGTCGAAATCCGACGCGGCGTGGCGGGAGAGCAGGAGCGCATCCGCGTCCGCGGGCGGGCCCTTGCGCAGGCGCAGGTGACCCTCGCTCTGGCGGATCGTGCGCGCCCAGCTCGCGACGCGCTCGCCGCGCACTTCGAGGAAGCCCATGACCGAATAGGTCACGACTCCAGCGGCCGCGGCGATGGCCGCCGTGAGGCGCAGCACGGGACCTGCGTCCGCCGCTGCGACGAGCAGCAGCGCGATGGCGAGGCCGTTGAGCGCGAGGTTGACGTGGAAGGCGCCGTCCATGCCGAGGAGCGGCATGAGCACGAGGCTCGTCACGATCACTCCGAGCACGTTGCCGACCGTGTTCCAGGCGTAGGTGTTGCCGACCGTGCCGCCGATCTGGGCCGCGCTGCGCGCCTGGATCTGGCTCACGAGCGGGAAGCCGAAGCCGATGCAGACCGTGGGCAGCAGGAGCATCAAGAAGCAGTAGGCCGCCTGCCCCGCGAGGAACAGCTCGTAGCCGCCCTCGACCTGACCCGAGGGCACGGGGCTGGTGGGATCCTCGAACACGAGCAGCTCGGTGCGCATCGAGCTGATGAAGTACGGCAGGCGCTCGATCACGGGCGTGATCGCAAGCAGCGAGAGCAGCACGGCGACCTGCGAGGCCGCGAGCCACCACAAGGGCCGCTTGATGTCGACCACCGAGACGATCCAGCTGCCGATGCCGATGCCGGTGATGAAGCACATCAGCATCACCGTGAACGAGTTGTTCGATGAGCCAAAGCCGAGCCCGATCACGCGCAGGAACACGATCTCGAAGCCCATGGCCGCGAAGCCCGAGAGCGCCAGCGCCCAGAGCGTCGCGCGGAACTGTCCCGCCGTGTACTGCGGGCCCAAGTCGCTCGACGGTGCGGCGACCTCCTGCGGCGTTCCGGCGCCGCGCGCGTCGGCTAGCCACACGAGGCCCGCCGCGATGAAGTTCATCGACGAAGCGACGCCGAGGGCCGACCAGATGCCGAGTTCGGGGAGCAGGTAGAAGCCGGCCACGCCGGAGCCGAGCACAGCGCCGATGTTGTTGAGCGCGTACAGGCTGGCCACGGCCTTGCGCGTCTGCGCGACCTCCTCGATCAGGTAGCGCGCGAGCACGGGCAGGGTGCCGCCCATCATCACGGCCGGCGCGAGCATGACGACGAGCGAGAGCACGAGGCGCAGCACGAGCTTCAGCCCGCCCTGTTCAAAGGTCGCGCCCGCGAGGCTCTCGTACAGCGCTCCGGCGCCCTCGGTGAGAAAGGGCAGCGCGATGCAGTACAGGCCGATCAGGATTTCGAGCCACACGTACACGCGCAGCGGACGTTCGCGGCTGTCCGAGCGCCGCCCGAAGAGCACGGCTCCGAGGGCGAGGCCGCCCATGAACACGGCCAGCACGACGGCGTGCGCTTTGGCCGTGCTGCCGGTCAGGTTGGCGAGCAGCTTGGCCCACACGACCTCGTGCATGAGGCCGGCGAGGCCGGACAGGAACAGTGCGAGGAGCACGAGCCCTCGCTGGCGCGTCGGTTGGACCATGGGACGGTTCAGGTGACTTGTGGAGCGCGTGGGGTGGACCGGAGCGGGTGGGGAGGCTACCAAGTGCACCCGCCCATGGAACGAGGGCGAGCGCGCCCGGGGATCGCTTCGCTACAGTTTGCGCCGCTATGTCGACCCAAGCCTCCAAGCAACTCGACACCTTTCCCAGCCCGGCGCCCGAGCGGGACTTCGAGGTCCGATTCGAATGCCCGGAGTTCACCTGCCTGTGTCCCAAGACCGGGCAGCCGGACTTCGCCACCATCCGCATCCGCTACGT
>SXKQ01000073.1 GCA_005778045.1 Planctomycetia bacterium | reverse complement strand
GGCGCGACCGCCGCATCGACGCCTACGACGGCATCACGCGCCGTTTCGCGACCTGACCATGGCCGCGCGCAAGCCCAAGCTGCTCGCGGGCACGCCGGCGCAGCACGGCTGGACGTTCCCGGCCGAGTGGGAACGCCACAGCGCTACATGGTTCAGCTGGCCGCGGCCGGAAGGCATCTCATTCCCCGACAAGTACCACACGGTCCCGGCGAACCTCGCCACGATCGTGCGCGAGATCGCGCCGCGCGAGTTGGTGCACATCAACGTGCCCAACGGCAACTACGAGCGCATCGTCGCCGAGCAGCTCGTCGCGAACGGCGTGAAGCGCGCATGGCTCGGCAAGCGCGTCCGCTTCCACCGCATCCCCACCAACGAGGCGTGGTGCCGGGACCACGGCCCGGCGTTCCTCGTGAAGCCCGGGCGCGGCGGCCAGCGACGCCTCTCAATCGTCGATTGGGGCTTCAACGCGTGGGGCGGCAAGTATCCGCCGTGGGAGGCCGACGACGCGGTCCCGACGCGCGTGGCCGAGCTCATGGCCGCCGGCGACTCGTCGATCGAGGGCCAGCTCGACGGCCTGTGGCTGCCGCGCCACGACGGCGCGCCGATCGTGATGGAAGGCGGCTCGGTGGAGTTCGACGGCCGCGGCACGGTGCTCACGACCGAAGGCTGCCTGCTGCACAAGAACCGCAACCCGCACATGAAGCGCGGCGACATCGAGCGCGCGCTGTGCGACTGGTACGGCGCGACGCGCGTCCTGTGGCTCGGCGAGGGCATCGTCGGCGACGACACCGATGGCCACATCGATGATCTCGCGCGCTTCCTCGACGAGCGCACGATCCTGACCACGATCGAGCCCGACCCGCGCGACGAGAACCACGAGCGGCTCGCCGACAACCTGCTGCGGCTGCAATTCCTGCGCGATCCCGACGGCCGGCCCTACGACATCGTCACCCTGCCGATGCCCGGCACGGTCGAGCACGACGGCCAGCGCCTGCCCGCGACCTACGCGAACTTCCTGTTCGTCAATGGCGCGCTGCTCGTGCCGACCTATCGTCATCGCAAGCACGACGCCGAGGCGCTCGACACGCTCCAGCGCTTCTACGGCCGCTCGCGCAAGGTGATCGGCATCGACTGCACCGAGCTCATCTGGGGCCTCGGCGCGATCCACTGCCTCTCGCAGCAGCAGCCCGCGAGCTAGCTGCCGGAGCTCGCGCGCTTGCGCAGGGCGCGCACCACGGTGTTGTGGTCCTCGAAGAACTGCAGACTCTGGATGACGAGCAGGATCAGGCCGACAACCACGATGGTGAGCACCTCGCCGAGCACCCACAGGGTCACCTGCGTGCTCGAGCTCGTGAGTGCAGGCTCGACGCCCGTGCGTCGAGCGAGCTCCGCGCGCGCCGCGCAGACTTCGCTGAGCATCAGTGCGCCCACCACGATCGCGCCGACGAGCGCCACGAAGCCGATTCCGAAGCTCGCGGTGGCCGCTCCGACGAGCGATGCGACCACGTAGGTCCAGAACTGCCACTCGAAGTTCGGCGCCGCGCCGGGGAGCTCGCGCCGGTAAGCCTGCGCGCACTGGTAGAAGCGCACGATCCCGAAGATCCCGCAGGTCAGGAAGCTCAGCAGGATCACTCCGCCGGGCCCGTATTCCTCGAGCGGCGGCGCGGGCATCGGCGCGGCGCGCGGCGGCGGCGGTTCGCTCGCGAGCGAGGCACCCGTCGCGGGGCAGAAGGCCGCGCCCACGTGGGCAGGTTGGCCACAGTGCGGACAGAACGCGCTCATGCTCGGACGCTCCTCAGTGCGGGTCCGCGGGATGTGCCTCGTCGGCGAGCGCGGCGGCTTCCTCGGTGCCGAGCCACGCAATGACCAGGCCGCGCGCGAAGTAGAGGACGGGCGTCATCACCACCGCGAGCGCGAACTTGTAGATGTAGTTGGTGAGCGCGATGCGCCCGGCCTGACCCGCGCTCATGTGCTCGTCGCCGGCGAGTGCCGGCAGCAGGTAGAACGCGAGGTAGATCACGATCAGCGTGTCGATCAGCTGGCTCACGACCGTGCTGCCCTGCGCGCGCAGCCAGATCATCTTCCCGCCCGTGCGATGGCGCAGCCACGAGAACACGGCCACGTCGACGAACTGCCCGAGGGCGAAGGCCACGAGGCTCGCGATGGTGATGGTCCACGTGGCGCCGTAGGCGAGCGCGTAGGCCCTGTGCGCCGTCTCCGAGTCGATGCCCGGCGTGAAGCTCACCGTCGGCGCCACCGCCGCCCCGATCACCACCGGCTGCAGCACGATGTTCACGGCGATCGCGAGCCATGTGAACGTGCGCACGATGCGCTTGCCGAAATACTCGTTGACGACGTCGGTCAGGATGAACGTCAGCGGAAAGGCGATGATGCCCGCCGTCGCGACGAAGGTCTCGCCCTCGAGGCCGAGATCGCTCGGCGCGAGCCCGAACAGCGTGAACTCCCACAGCTTGTTGCCGAGGAAGTTCGCCGCCACGAAGAAGCCCGTGAAGAGCGCCAGCGAGGCCAGCAGGAGCGTCTCGCGCTTCGATCCACGTCGGGCTTGTTCCATGGGGAGACGATAGCCCCGCCCCAGTGGCACTGCCACGCGCCACCCGCAACGCGCTAGCCTGATGGAAATGACGGCTCCCGAACCGGGTTCATCCGCGGCGTTCCTGACCACGCGCTGGAGCATGGTCGCGTCGCTCTCCGCGAGCGAGGAGCCGCGCGCCCGCGCCGCGCTCGGCGAGCTGTGCGAGCAGTACTGGGCACCGCTCTATGCGTTCCTGCGCCGCCGCGGGCTCGATCCGCACGAGGCCGCCGACACGGTGCAGGGTTTCTTCGCGCGCCTGCTCGAGAAGCGCGACTTCGGCGAGCTGTCCGCGGAGCGCGGTCGCTTCCGCTCCTTCCTGATCGCGGCGCTGCGACACCACCTTTCGCACGAGCGCGCTCGCGCCGGCGCCGAGAAGCGGGGCGGGGCCGCGCGCGTCGTGTCGCTCGAGCCCGATGACGCCGACAGCAGGCTGCACCTGCCGGGCGCCTCCGGCCTCACGCCCGAACAGGCCTACGAGCGCGAGTGGGCGCTCTCCCTGCTGGCCCGTGCGCTGGCGCACGTGCAGTCCGAGTTCCTCGCCGACGGCAAGGCGGAGCTGTTCGAGCTGCTACGGCCCGCCTTGCAGGAGCCTGAGCTCGCCGGGGTGGCCGCCATGGCAGCGCGCTCGGGCCTGAGCGAGGGCTCGATCCGGGTGGCCGCGAGTCGGCTGCGCAAGCGCTACCGCGAGACCCTGCGAGCCCTCGTCCGGGACACCGTGGAGTCCGAAGGCGACGTCGAGGCCGAGCTCGGGGCCCTGTTTGAGGCTCTCTCCCGCTAGCCCGGGCGGGAAATCGGGCGCTTTCCTGTAATGTTCGGTGCGGCAGCGGTCTCTCGTCCCCGGAGACACCCCGATGACCAAGAACAAGGCCTGCGAGCGCTGCGGCGCGACGATCGAGACCACCCACCAACTGCAGGGGCTGTGCGCCGCCTGCCTGCTCAAGGCGAGCCTGCAGCCCGAGGTCGTCGTCACCGGTGGGAGCGCGCGGCGGCCGCCGCCGACGCTCGACGCGCTCACTCCCCACTTCCCCGACCTGGAGTTCCTGGGCCTGATCGGCCAGGGCGGCATGGGAGCCGTCTACCGCGTGCGCCAGCGAAGCCTCGGCCGCGAGGCGGCGCTCAAGGTGCTGTCCCTCGACACGGACGTCGACCCGGCCTTCGGCGAGCGCTTCGAGCGCGAGGCGCGCCTGCTCGCGTCGATCGAGCACCCCAACATCGTGTCCGTGTACGGCGCCGGGAGGGCGGGCCCGCACTGGTACCTGCTGATGGAGCTCGTCGAGGGCGCCAGCCTGCGCCAGATGATCGCCGCGCGCGAGGCCGACCCGCGCGCCGCGCTCGCCATCGTGGGGCAGGTGTGCGACGCGCTGCAGGCCGCGCATGACCGCGGCGTCGTGCACCGCGACATCAAGCCCGAGAACGTGATCGTCACGCGCAAGGGGCAGGCCAAGATCCTCGACTTCGGCCTCGCCAAGCTGATGCACCGCGAGCCCCGCACCGCCAACACGCTGACGGAGACGGGACAGGTGATGGGCACCGTGCGCTACATGGCGCCGGAGCAGTGGGAGCGCCCGCTGTCGGTCGACCACCGCGCCGACATCTACTCGCTCGGCGTCGTGCTCTACGAGCTCCTGACGGGCGAGCTGCCGATGGGCCGCTTCCCGTTGCCTTCGCAGAAGGCCGCCGTCGGGGCGAGCGTCGACCAGATCGTGCTCAAGACGCTCCAGAAGGAGCCGGCGCAGCGCTACCAGCAGGCCAGCGAGGTGCGTGCGGACGTGACGCGTGCGGCGGGCGCGACCGGCGCGCGCGCGGAGCCCGCTCCAACCGCGAGCGGCCAAAGCTCCACCGTGCGCACGCTGGTGGGCCTCGGCGCCGCGGCGCTCGCCTTCGCGTGCGTGGTCCAGGTCGCGCTCGCCTGCGGCGCGCTCGGCGGCCAGTTCCTAGGGCTGAGCGAGTTCCTCATCGTGTGCGCGCTCGGCGCGCTCGCGGGCCTCATCGCGCTCGGCCTGTGGCTCTACCTCGGCCGGCCCTGGCCGCGGGCACGCTGGGCGCAGGCCGCGCTCGTGCTGCTGCCGCCGTGCCTGTGGGCCGGTTCCTTCGCGCTGGGCATCGTCCTGCACCGCGGTCGCGCAGGGCTCGTGGCGGACGGGAGCGAGCACGAATACCCGTGGTGCCCGCCCGACCGCATCGCCGCCTACTCGCGCGAGCCCGAGAGCGACGAGCGCGCGTTCCTGCACGTCACCATCAACGACCGGCTGGTCGCGGAGCTGGTGAACCTCGAGCCCGAGGGCTTCCTTCCCGCGACGCTGTCTGCCGCGGAGCTCGCGGAGCGCAAGTCCAAGCTCGACATCGCGCGCGCCGCGACCCTGCTGCACTACTCGCTGCTCGATCCGTCGCTCATCGAGGTGACCCACGAGAGCGAGGAGTTCGTGGCCTTCAACCTGCCGGCGTTCCCCGCCTCGCTGGCGCGCAACGAGCTCGCGGTGCGCGCGATGCTCGCGGCTCGTCGCGACGGTGGAACGTTGACGACGAACGAAGACGGTTCGCGCGTGTTCCTGAGCCCGTCGCTCACCTGGCTCGGGATGGTCGGCGAGGAGTTCGGCAACTCTCTCGTCGCCATCGATGCGGCGAGCCTCGGGCAAGCGCTCGCCGGCTATGAGGCGCCCGAGCAGCTCGAGCGCGAGCGCGAGCGCCTCGACGAGCTCTTCGGGCTCGACCAGCTGCTCGAGTTCGGCAAGGAACCGCTCAAGGTCGAGATCCGCAACCCGCTCGAGCCGACGCCGACCGGCACTCTCACGCGAGCGGATGGGACCGTGCGCGAGCTGTCGACGGCCGACCTGAACGGCCGCTACGCGGTGTTGCTGTATCTCGCGCGCACCTAGCTCGCATTCGGGCCCGTCGCGCGCTCAGCCCTTGATGCACGCGATGGGCTCGAGGCGCGCGACGCGGCGCGCGAGGCCGGCGTGTTCGGCGATGGCGACGACGCGGTCGACGTCCTTGTAGGCGCCGGGCGCTTCCTCGGCGATGCCGCGGAACGACGGGCTGCGCACGACGATGCCGCGCTCGGCGAGCTCGTGCACGAGCGTGGAGCCCGTCCAGCGGCGCAGGGCTTCGTTGCGGCTCATCGCGCGCCCGGCACCGTGGCATGCGGAACCGAACGCGCGCAGCCGCGAAGTCGGCGTGCCGACGAGCACCCACGATTCGGTCCCCATGCTCCCGCCGACGAGTACCGGCTGACCGAAGTCCCGGAGTGCCTCGGGGAGTTCCGGGCTCCCAGGCCCGAGCGCGCGCGTCGCGCCCTCGGCGGCGGCGAGCCGCGCGGCTGCGCCCCGCCCGAGAGAGCCGGCCGAGCCCCGCCACCGGCAATCCGACGCGCGGTGGCGCGAGCGGCCACGTATCCTCCGGGCCACGGAGACTGCCCCCCATGAAGTCCCAACAGCCCTCGCGGCACCAGCGCTACTGGCTCCGCAATTTGCGCCTCGTGGCGCTGCTGCTCGTTTTGTGGTTCGCCGTCTCCTACGGTGCCGCGATTCTGCTCGCGCCGTGGCTCAACGGCATCCGCATTCCCGGCACCGGCTTCCGGCTCGGCTTCTGGATGGCGCAGCAGGGCTCGATCCTCGCTTTCGTCGCGCTGATCTTCGTCTACGCGCGGCGCATGGATCGCATCGAGCGTGAGGAAGGGCTCGAAGAGCACGACGAGGGGGGCTCGCGATGAACGTGCAAGCTTGGACCTTCGTCATCGTCGGCCTCTCGTTCGCGCTGTACATCGCGATCGCGCTGTGGAGTCGCGCGAAGTCGACCGGGGAGTTCTACGTCGCCGGAGGCAGCGTGTCGCCGGTCGCCAACGGGCTCGCAACCGCGGCCGACTGGATGAGCGCGGCCTCGTTCCTCTCGATGGCGGGCATCATCTCGTTTTCGGGCTACGACGGCTCCGTGTACCTGGATGCCGTAGCGCGGGCGCAGATAGTTGCCGAGCCGCATATTGGCGGTCGGATAGCCGAGCTGGCGGCCGAGCTTCGCGCCGGGTTCC
>SXKQ01000072.1 GCA_005778045.1 Planctomycetia bacterium | reverse complement strand
GGCCTCGAGAGCGGCCTTGGCGATGCCCATGACGTTGTAGTTCTTGATCACGCGCTCGCCACCCAAGTACGTGAGGGTCACGATCGAGCCCTCGCGGCCTTCCATCAGCGGCAACGCCTTGCGCGAGATCTCGGTGAGCGAGTACGCGCTGACCTCGTGGGCGAGCATGTAGCCTTCCTTCGAGGTGTGGAAGAAGTCGCCCTCGAGCTCCTCGCGCTTGGCGAAGGCGACCGCGTGGATCACGGAGTCGAGCCCGCCGAGCTCGGCCTTGATCGAGTCCATCACTGCGTCGATCTGGACCGGCTGGGTGACGTCGCAGGGCAGGACGATCGAGCCGGGCAGCTCGGCCGCGAGTTCGCGCACGCTCTTCTCGAGGCGCTCGTTGGCGTAGGTCACGGCGAGGCGCATGCCGGCGTCGGCCAGCGAGCGGGCACAGCCCCAGGCGATCGAGCGCTTGTTCGCGACTCCGAAGATCACACCGGTCTTGCCGTTCAGCGTCAGTCCCATCGAGCTCATCCGTAGGGTTGGGGAGGGGCCCCGGGCGCCTGCGGGCGGCCGGAGCGGGCCCGGGATGGTAGCGCCGGAGCGTCGCGAGACAACCGCGGTGGCGAGCGCCGCCCGGGCGCCGCTAGACTCCCTTCCGCCACGCGAAGTTCCGCGTTGATCGCGAAGAACTCGGCGCGTCCTGCATAGTGTCGCGGTCCAGAGCTCCCCGGAAGTCCAGCCCCTGCCATGCCCAGCCTGCACACCGTCTTCGTCGCAGCCGCCCTCGGCGGCTCGCTCCTGATGGTCATTCAGGTCGTCCTCGCGCTGATCGGCGGAGCGGGCGACGCGGACATCACGCCGCAGTCCCCCGACTTCCAAGTCGAGTCCACCGACGCGGCCCACGATGGCGCGCACGGTGCTGGCGGGCTCTCGTTCCGCACGGTGGTGGCCTTCATCGCCTTCTTCGGCGTCGGCGGCTGGGCGGCCTCCAACGCGGGGCTCGCGGGCTGGGTCAGCGTGCTGGTCGCGTTTGCCTCGGGCAGCCTCGCGTTTTTCACGGTCGGCCTGATCATGACCCAACTCTCGCGCCTGCGCTCGGAGGGCAACCTCGATATCCGCAACGCGCTCGGAGTCGAGGGCCGCGTGTACCTGACCGTGCCGGCGGAGCGCTCGGGCGCAGGCAGCGTCACCGTACCGATCCAAGCGCGCACCATGCAGTACAAGGCCATCACCCGCGGCCGCGAGATCAAGACGGGTGCCCTGTGCAAGGTCGTGGCCGTGGCCTCGAGCGACACGCTCGAGGTCGAGGCCCTTTGATTCCCCTGGACGAAACGAGTCTTCCCATGTCCCAGTTCCTTTCGCTCGCAACGCTCGCGCCGCAGGGCGGCATCGACGGCCTGCTCGACAACCCGGTCGCCATCGTCGGCGTGCTGCTGATACTCCTGTTCGCCTTCAGCTTCATGCTGATGCTCGTCACGCGCTACCGGCGCTGCCCGTCGAACAAGATCCTCGTGATCTACGGCAAGGTAGCCAAGGGCCAGTCTTCGCGCTGTCTGCACGGCGGTGGTTCGTTCGTCTGGCCGCTGATCCAGTCCTACGACTACCTCGATCTCGAGCCGATCCAGATCGAAGTGCCGCTCAAGGGCGCGTTGTCCGCGGAGAACATCCGCGTCAACGTGCCGAGCTACTTCACGGTCGCAATCGGCACGCAGCCGGGCCTGATGCAGAACGCCGCGATCCGCTTGCTAGGACTCTCGACCGAGCAGATCAAGCATCAGGCGCTCGACATCATCTTCGGCCAGCTGCGCCAAGTGCTCGCGTCGATGAACATCGAGGCGATCAACAAGGATCGCGACGGGTTCCTGAAGAACGTGCAGCACAGCCTCGAGCCCGAGCTCGAGAAGATCGGCCTCGTGCTGATCAACGTGAACATCACCGACATCACGGACGAGTCGGGCTACATCGAGGCGCTCGGTCGCAAGGCCGCCAGCGAGGCGATCCAGCAGGCCGAGATCGACGTCGCCGTGCAGCTCAAGAATGGCGCTATCGGCGTGGCTGCCGCGGATCGCGAGCGCGAGATCGAGGTCGCCAAGGCCACCAAGCTGCGCGAACTCGGCACCAAGGAAGCCGAGCGCGACATGGCGGTCGGCGTCGCGCAATTCCAGAAGGAGCGCGCGATCGGCGAGCAGCGCGCGCAGTTCGAGCGCGAGGCGCAGGTCAAGGAGGCCGAGCGCGAGATGGCCGTGCGCGTCGCGGAGTTGGCCAAAGAGAAGGCGATCGGCGAGCAGCGGGCCTCTTTCGAACGCGAGTCGCAGGTCAAGGACTCCGAGCGTGCCATGCGCGTGCAGGTCGCCAGAGCCAACGCCGAGGCGGTCTCGGGCGAGAATCTCTCGCGCGCTTTGATCGCGCAGTCCGAGGCCGAGTTCAAGGTCAAGCAGGCCGAGAGCTTCGCGCTCGGCGAGACGCGTCGGCGCCAGGCCGAGGCCGAGGTGGCCGCGGCCCAGTACGAGGCCGAGGCGATCGCCGCCGAGGCGAACTCGAAGAAGGTCGAGGCCGAGCAGCGCGCGCTGCTCGAGGCGCCGGCACGTGCGCAGAAGGCGCGCATCGTCGTCGAGGCCGAGGCCGAGGCCGAGCGCGTGAAGATCGAGGCCGCCGCCCGCGCGGCCGCGCTCACGCTGCAGGCCGAGGGTGAGGCGCGCGCGATCTTCCTGCGCCTCGAGGCGCAGGCGCGCGGCGACTTCGAGATCCTCGCGCGCAAAGCCGAGGGTCTCTCCAAGCTCGTTGCCGGCTGCGGCGGCGCGAACAACGCCTTCCAGCTGCTCATGCTCGATCACCTCGATCACCTCGCGGAGACCAGCGCCAAGGCCATCTCAAATATCAAGTTCGACAAGATCACGGTGTGGGACTCGGGCAACGGCAGTGGCAAGGGCGGAGCCGCCGGGTTCCTCTCGAGCCTCGGCCAGGCCGTGCCGCCGCTGATGAACGTGATGAAGTCGGTCGGCGGCGTCGAGATGCCCGAGTACCTCGGCAAGCTCGCGGCTCCGGAGGCCGACAAGGGCACGCAGAAGAGCTGAGCGCGGCGCGCTGGCTTCGAATCGACGGGCTCCCCGCAGGCAGGGGGAGCCCGTCGTCGTTGGTGGCCCCCGAGGTCCGGCGAGCCACCGTGCGCGAAAGTGGGGGAAACTGCCGTGCCGGATGCGCGCTGGCCGAGGCGCGTTCCGAAAACCGCGCTTCGACGCAAGTGACCGTCAAAGAAAGACTTGTAGTCAAGTCTTGCGGTGGTCTGACGCGCACGGCGGCGCGGATGCCTCTGGCGGGACGCGGGCGACTTGCGGAAAACAAAGTACGTCCTGCGGCGCGTTCCAAGTCCCCCGCGCCGAGCTGATCCCGAGCACAGGAGATCGTTCGATGGCATCGACTTCGACGACGGCCGAGAGTGAGTTCGCTCTGCCGTTGCTGGAACCCTCGCAAGTTCCGGCCAAGAGAAGCGCGAGTCGCGCGAGCGCCCGAGCGCTGCTCGCGGGTGCGACGCCGCGCGAAGTGATCGCGCGCCTCATCGCAGGCGATCCGCTCGAGCTGCGCGCGCGTGTTGCGAGCGGTCTTGCGAGCGAGGCGCTGTTCCTCGATCCCGACCGCGCGTTCCTGCGCACGGCCGCGCACGTCGCGCGTTTCGCCCCGCGCTATCGCGGGCAACCGGAGCTCGAGGCTTGGCTCGATGCGCGCGTACAGGCCGCGCTGCGCGAACTCGCCGAAGAGGAGCGGGAGGAGTCCGTGCACGGACGTGCGGCACCGACGGCTCTCGTCGAGCTCGCCGGCAAGCTCAAGCTTGAACCGGTCGCGCTGGCGCGCGCTTGTGTCGCGCTCAACGGCTGCGAGCGCATGGAGAGACGCGCGTTCCGCGCACTGGTGATCGAGGCGCGCGAGCTCGACTTGGCCGCGCGCGAGCTCGGCAGCACGCCGAGCGAGACGGGGCGCGCAGCGCGCCGGGCACTCGAGACGGCGCTGGCCGCGCTCGGACAGGGCAACTCGGAATGAGCGCCTCCAGAGTGCTGGCCGCGCTCTCGCGCGAGCTCGCCACCGAGCTCCGCGACCTCGCGGAGCTCGAGACGCGCCGCGGCCTCGTGCGCTCCGACCTGCTCGGCGTCGGCTGCCTGCCGCTCCGGCTCGCACAGGCGCAGGCGGAGCTGCTTGTCGTGCACAGGTCCGAGGTCTCGGCCGTGCTGGCCTCCGCCGCACGCCTCGCCTTGCGTGGCCCGTCGCTGTCGGAAGAGGAGCACGAGGCCCTGCGAGAGCGCTGCCTCGAGGCGCGTCACTTGCTCGCCCTAGACGGTCTCGTTCCCGGCGAGGCGGTCGCGCGCGCGCGCGAGGCCCTCGCGCTCGAGCGTCGGGTCGCGTGGCCGACGGCGCTCGAGCTCGCGTCGCTCGCCGTCGCACTGCGGCCGAGCTCCCGCGCTCGTGCGGCGCTCGCGCTGGCTCTCGCCGCCAACGGGGACTGGCGACCCGCCTCGGCCGTCGCGCTCGCCGCGCTCTCGCGCCCGCGCAGCGCGGCCGTTCGTCGTCGCTGGCTCGCACGCCTGTGCCTGTGGCTCGAACGGCTCGGGGATCACGACCGAGCTGCGCTGCTCCGCGCCGCCTGAAAAAGGAACCGAGATGCTCGCCGTCGATCCCGTGTCCACGCTCCTGCCCGATGTCCCCGAGCGGAGGCGTGCACCGGCGCGCGCGCTTGTGACCTGCCTGCGGCTGCTCGTCGACAGCGGCCGGGCGAGTCCCGCGGGGGTCGTGGGGCTCTCCCTCGAGCGAGCGCGCGGCGAGCTCGATTTGCAGCGGCGCAGAGCGCTGCTGCGCGCCGTTCTCGATCTCGTGCGGCACGGACTGCGCGTCGCACTCGGCTCCGCGAGCTTCGCTGACTGTGGCGAGCCCGAGCTCGAGCGGCAGCGCGCATGGGGGCTGATCGAGGAGCAGCGTGAGGAACTGCCGTGGCTGCCCGAGTTACCCGACTTCGAGGAAGGCGCGGCACGCGCGCTCGGTCGGCTGCTCGACGGCGCTGGGCGCCTCGGGCTGGCCGGCGATGAGGAGCGCACGTGGCGCACGCGCCTCGTGCGCGCGGCGGCTGGCTTGGAGGAGGCCGAGCGCGCATGGCACGTGCTGTGGCAAGAACGCTCCGCTGGCGGTGCGCCTGCCGTGGTCGCGGCCGATGCGCTGGCGGGCTGGTGCGAGTGCCTGCTCGAGCGCGGAGCCGTGCGCGTGGCCCTGCATGAGCTGGAGTCCGCGCCGGTGCTCCTGCAGCGGGACCTGCGACTCGCGCGCCTCGCGCAATGGGCGCGGGCCTGCGCCGGTGAGGAACTCGCTGGCGAGCCGCTCGGCGGGTCCGCGCGCGTGCCTGCAGCGCTGGTCGCATTGCGCGCGGCCCGTCCGGACTGGCTGCCGCGGCTCGCAGGCCGTGAGGTCGAGGGACATGCGCGTTGCGTGGCGGAGTGCGCGGCCGATGCGCGCGAGTTGCGACGCCTGTGCGGTGCGAGCGTGGTGGCCGTCTTCCGGCTGCGCGAGCGGGGGCGGCACGAACTGCGGGAGTGCGACGTCGCTCCGGCGCTGCGCGAGCGCGTGCGCGACTGGCTGCGTGGACTCGAGGGCATCGCGTCGCAGGTGGGCTCGCCCGAGAATGCGCTGGTCGTGAGCGCCCAAGGGCGCGTAATTCATCGTGCGGCGGCGGGCGCGGCGCGCGAGAGCGCTCACGAGGCGCTGCGCTCGGCCCTCGCACCCCTCACGCGCGCGCTCGCGTTGGCTCCGCTGCGCGATGCGCTGGGCGAGGTGCAAGGCTGGATCCGGCTCGAGTTCGAGCATCACCTCGTGCCTCCGCTCGCTGCGCTCGAGCGCATCGGCGCGCGCGTTGCGGCGCGCCACGAGGCGCAGCGGGACGTGCGCGCTGCGGAAGTGGCGCCTGCCGCTACGACTCCGGTCGCCGCCGGCGAGGGCCCGTGCGCGGAGGCGATTCGAGCGCTGGTGGCGGAACTCGGCATGAAGACCGTCCAGCGACGCTGGTGGGGCTTCGAGATCGACGGTGACGAGCTGCGGGAGAGCTGTGATGGCGGCGCCGAGCTCGGCGAGGAACGCGGTGGCGGTCGCGCGCTCGCGCGAGCGCGCCGGACGGCGGCGCTGGTGCGCTGGGCCGAGTCCGAGCCGGAGCTGGCGCTGGCGGCGAGCTCGGCCTCGGGGCTCGTCCTGCCGATTCGCTCCGGCGAGGCGCTGTGCGGATTCCTCGCCGTCGAGTCGCAGCGGCGCAACGACTTCCCGGCCGCGCTGGCGGAGCGCTGGGCGGCGCGCGCCGCGAGCTTCACCGAATTGCGCATCGCGCGCTTCCGCGAGTGGCATCGCGGGGCGCACGGGCACGATGTGTGGTTCGCGCCCCACAGCGGCGGCCAAGGCTGGGTCGAGCACGTGTTCGCGGCCGCGCGCTCCCAGGCCCCGTGCTCACTGTCCGGCGCGGCGGGCAGCGGGCGGCGCGTGGTCGCGCGCTGGCTGCAGTTCGAGGGCGGGCGGGCGCGCGGACCCGCGCTCGCCGT
>SXKQ01000001.1 GCA_005778045.1 Planctomycetia bacterium | reverse complement strand
TCGGCCATGCGCCTGCCGCAGCACGAGGGGCAGAAGCCGCGGCCTTTGCAACTGAACGCTACGAGCTCGTCGCGCAGACAGCGCGAGCAGTGGACGCGCGCGAAGCCGTGGGCGAGCAGGCCGCACTCGAGATAGCGGCGCTTTTCGAGCTTCATCGCGGCACAAGCGCGGCGCAGGCCGCCGTGCCCGCTGACGAGCAACACACGCCAGAGGCTCCAGATCCAGCGCCCCGCACGGCTCGAGGACCTGTGCTACTCCGACATCCCGACGCTCGCCTACCCGGATCCATGAGCGTCTGGTGAGCTGTGTCGAGCTCACGCAGGTGCACCTCGAACGGATCAAGCGCCTCGACGCTCAACTGTCGTGCGTGGTGACGCTGTGCGCGGATCGCGCGCTCGCGCAAGCTCGCAAGCTCGACGAGGAGCTCGCCGGCGGCGCATGGCGCGGATGGTTGCACGGTCTGCCGTGGGGCGCGAAGGAACTACTGAGCACACGCGGCATTCGAACCACCTATGGCGCAGGGCCTTTCAAGGATCAGACGCTCGACCTCGATGCGACGGTCGTGCAGCGGCTCGACCCGGCGGGCGCGGTCTTGATTGCGAAGCTGACGCTCGGCGAGCTGGCGATGGACGACGAGTGGTTCGGCGGCACGACCAAGAACCCTAGGAAGCTCGCGCAAGGCTCGAGCGGATACTCCGCGGGCCCGGCACGTGCGACCGCCGCGGGCTGCGTGGTCTTCGCGCTCGGCTCCGAGACCTGCGGATCGATCGTGAGCCCGTCGGCGCGCTGCGGCGTGTCTTCGATCCGCCCCACTTACGGCCTCGTGAGCCGCCACGGCGCGATGGCGCTGTCGTGGTCGATGGACAAGCTCGGGACCATGGCGCGCTCGATGCCCGACGCAGCCATCGTGCAAGAGGCGATCGCGGGGCCTGACGAACTCGAGGAGGAGACGCTTGCGTTCGATTTCGCTGATTCCGGCGCGCAGAGCGTGAAGGGTTGGCGCGTGGGCTACGTGAAGAGCGGCTGGGGCGACGCCGCGCGCGAAAGCGAGGCTCTCGATCCGCTGCGAGCGTTAGGCGTGGAGCTCGTTAAGGTTCCATTGCCCACGCTCCCCAGCTCCGAGCTCATGCTCATATTGATGGCGGAAGCAGCAGCCGCCTTCGACGAACTGACCCGCTCGAACGCCGACGACGAACTGCGCCGTCAAGGCAGCGGCGACTGGCCGAACCTGCTTAGACAGGCGCGTGTGATTTCGGCGGTCGAGTACATCCGCGCCAACCGCGTCCGACGCCAGCTCGCGGAAAGCTACGTCAACTTGTTTGCGACTCTGGACGTGCTGGTGCCTCCGACCACCTCAGGCCCGTTGCTCGTTGGCCTCAACCTGAGCGGTCATCCGACCGTCTGCGTCCCATCGGCGCAGCGCGAGGACGGGACGCCGCGCAGCTTGGCCTTCAGCGGACGGCACTTCGAGGAAGCGCGCCTGGTCGCCATCGCCGACGCATGGCAGCGCGCGACCGGATTTCACTTGGCGCACCCCAAGCTCTGAGTCCAGCGTGCATCGGCGGCCGCAGCAAATCGTTGTCAGCGCTGTGGGCGAGCGTCGCGGGGTTCGTGGGTAGCCTTCGTTCAGCTCACCCGCGCGACACACGACTCCGGCGCGCACGTCGACTAGCGGCAGGTCCGCAATCGGCTGCTCGGGGGTGCTCTACGCCGAACTCGACGCTCGAACGTTCCGCCAGCGGCACGTGCGCGATCAAGCGCTGCAGGATGGCGTCTTCACCAAACTGCGAACGGGTGCGGAACTCAGCCTGTTCGAGCGGAGCGCCCGGTGAGAGCGACGCCGAACGGTGCTTCGGCGTGCATGCAAACGGTCGTCGTACCGCGTCCGGGTTCTTGATCTCGCTCGTGTCGATCGCCGGAGCCGTTGCTCGGCGCGTCTCTGGGCGGCCGCTCAGCTCGTCGGCGCGCGCTCGCCGGCGTCCACAAGCAGTCGCTCGCGCGAAGCCAAAGCGAGATCCGATGCGACCATCATGCGCGCGAGCGAACGAACGTCATGGCGCGGCGTCCAGCCCAGCACCTCTCTCGCGCGCGTGGCGTCGCCTTGGAGATGATCGACTTCGGCTGGACGAAGGAAGCGCTTGTCGACCACCACGTAGCGACCCCAATTTAGATCGAGCTCGCCGAACACGAGGTCGAGGAACTCGCGGATGCTCAAGCTCTCGCCCGTCGCAACGACGAAATCTCCGGGCTCGGGTTGTTGAAGCATGCGCCACATGGCTTCCACGTAGTCGCCCGCAAAGCCCCAGTCGCGTCTGGCGTCGAGATTGCCGAGTTGCAGCTTTTGTTGCAGGCCGAGTTTGATGCGCGTCGCCGCACGCGTAATCTTGCGCGTGACGAAGTTCTCTCCGCGGCGCGGACTCTCGTGATTGAATAGGAGGCCGTTGCTTGCGAACAGCCCGTAGCTCTCGCGGTAGTTGACGACCTGGCAGTGCGCGTACACCTTGGCGCACGCGTAAGGGCTGCGGGGGTGGAACGACGTACGTTCGTCCTGCGGAGGCGGCGCCGAGCCGAACATTTCCGAGCTTCCCGCTTGGTAGAAACGCAGCGTACGACCGCTGTGCTTTTGATAGCTGAGAATCGCGTCGAGAAGGCGAATCACGCCGACCGCGGTGACGTCCACGGTGTACTGCGGCTGGTCGAAGCTCACGCGCACGTGGCTCTGGGCGCCGAGGTTGTAGACCTCGTCCGGACCGACGTTGTCGAGCACCGTGCGCAGTGAGCCTGCGTCCGAGAGGTCGCCGTAGTGAAGGTGAAAATCCGGATGCGCGTCGTCGCCGACGTGCAGGTGATCGATCCGTCCCGTGTTGAACGAACTGACGCGGCGCACGATGCCGTGAACCTCGTAGCCCTTTTTCAGCAGCAATTCGGCGAGATAGCTGCCGTCTTGGCCCGTGACTCCGGTGATCAACGCTCGTTTTCGATGCATGACTAAGCGAAGCCTAGCCTACGGTATCGAGTAGGAGCTGGCCAGAGGCCGCGCAGGAATGCCGACACGCGCTGCCGAGGCGCCCAGGCCGATCACCGCAAAGTCTTGCGCCGGGTCCGCGCGCTCCAAGAAGTCACGCTCCTCTCGGGCTTCTTGGCCCTTCAGACCAGAGCCTGGAGGCGCTAGCACGACGAATCCCCGCACGCGCCACTGGACGCCCGTCGCTTGGAGCGCGCGCACCACGGCCCAGACCTGCTAGGCGGCGCCTCCGCCGCCAAGAAACCAGAGATCGCGTCGCGAGTTCATGGACCCGTTCGGCGTTCTGGCCGAGTCGAATGCAACGATCTCGTCCGCGATGCGTTTCACCGGGGCGCGGAGCATCGAGCCGAAGGTGGCAAGTTCAGGCCGCTAGCGCCGGGCAGATCCGCTGCCGGCAGGGGCCGCTCGCCTTGGAGCTTCGCGTCGCTGTAGATCGGCATGCTGTGCGGCGGCGGGAAGAACGGACGCGAATCGATGCCACGGTCCGACAACCGACGCAGCAAGCCGTCGCGCTTGTGGGTTGGCACGCGCAGGCTGGAGACCCAGAACGCACCGCGTGCGCCGGCCCCCTCGCTTGCGAGTTGCAGGCCAGCTCGTCCGCCAGTCGCGCGAGGCACTAGCGACACCAAGCCGCGATTTCGCGGCGACGCGCGATCAGCGCCTCGATCCGCTCGAGTTGCGCGCAGCCGATGGCCGCTGCGAGGTTGCTAACGCGGCAGTTGTAGTCAACGATCAGAAACCAGCAGCGCCGTTGCGGGTCCATGCCCTGACCACGCAACAACCGAATCTTCGCCGCGAGGGTGCCGTCGTTCGTCGGGATCATCCCGCCTTCGCCCGCGCTGATGATCTTGTCGCCGTAGAAGCTATACGTCGCCACCGCGTCGATCGCGGCCATGCCGACGAGCGGCCTGGTCTCGTAGGTCCCTCGCATGCGGATCCCCGCGTCGAGAATTGAGCGCTTGAACAGCACGCAGCTCCCCACGGAGTTCATCGGCGTCAGCCGATCGGCTGCGTATTCGGGGTGGCCGGGCGCCTGGGTCGTCCACTTCACACCGCGTGGATCGCGAAGCCCCAAGTGTCACAAGAACTGACCGCCAAGGAACACGAACGGCGCGACGGCATCGACATCGCGCGTCGCGAGCCGGCGCGCGACGCTGCACTCGCTGGTTGGCGCGCGCCCACGGCTCGAGGAACTCGAAGGACGCGTCCTGGCTGTCGCCTTCCACCATGTGTCGCCGCTAAGCGTCGCCCGGCGCGAGCACGAGCGACTCGACTTGGCGGCGGAACGCAGGCATGTAGGGCAAGCCGTCTCGTGCGCGCGAGCAGGCCGCGATCTCACCCATCGAGCGCCCCCGCGATGGACGCTGCCGCGTCGCTCAGCGAACGCCGCGGCGCCCAGCCGGTGGCGGCGCACAAACGACTGGGATCCCCGAGAAGATGTTCTTCTGTCGAATCCCTGAAGCTCAATTGCGCCGCGATTCCGCGCGCGGCCGCGATGGCGGACAGCAGTTCGGCTACGCGCGACGCACGCCCCGAGCAGAGGTTGAAAACGGCCCCGCTCGCGCACGGAACGCTGGCGAGCGCGTAGTAGGCGTCCACGGCGTCTCGAAGGTCGAGAAAGTCGCGCCAGGAATTGGAGCCCGCCATCGCAATCTGCGTCGACCCTGTGCTCAGGGTGCGGAGGAAGTCGGGGACCAACAGCCCCTGCGGCATGCCGGGGCCCAGCAGGTTGAAGGCGCGGACGACGACGACGTGAAGCCGGTCGCTTCGTTCTTGGACAAGCGTCTCGCAGAGCAGCTTGGAGAGCGCGTAGGCGCTGTGGGGATAAGTCGGCGCCTCTTCGTCCCGCGGCGTCGAGGCGGGCGCATACACATGCCCGCTGGAGTTGAACAGGAAACGCGCGCGCGGCGAGACGCGCTCGATGTGGTGCAACACGCGCGACAACATGCGCGTTGTATCCAGGACGTCCGTGTGAGCATTGGTCTGTCGCGGACGGGAGTGCCCGGCAAAGTGCATCACGCAGTCCCAACCGCCTTCGGGCGCAGGCGGCAAGTCCCCGGGCGCACGCAGGTCGACACTTCGCCAACGCACCGTCCCGGAGCTCTTGAACTCCGGGGCAGCGGTGCGACTCCACGCGTCGACCATCGCGCCACCGAGAGCAAATCGCTGCACGAGGCGGCGGCCGATGAAGCCCGAGGCGCCCACGATTAGGCACTGAGGTGATGATTGCGACATCACGGAGCGCCGAATCATACGAGCGGCACAAGTCCGGCGGCAAGGGGCGCGAGAGCAGTCTTGGTTTCAGCTTTCCGGCGCTCGTACGCGCCGCTATCCTCAATCAGGCCCCTCCCTTTCGCGTCGCGGGCGGACGCAAGCTTCGCAGCCCAGAAACCCCCACGCGCAGCTTCCAATCGGCATCTCTGGGGTGCGCATCACAACTCCCAACGTGGCCCGCATCGCACTCTTCCACCCGGCGTTTCTAGTGCCCGGAGGCGCGGAGTTCCTGTGTTTGCAACAGGCTCGGGCGCTCACAAGTGCTGGCGACGATGTCCGTATCGTCACGCAGAGTCTAAACCGCACTTGCTGGAACGCGGAGCTTGCGGGGCTGAGGGTCGATATAGCGGCCAAACGTCGCTGGAGCGACTTCCTGTTTGGATCGAGCCCTTCGGCCAAACTGCGAACCCGGGCAGCCCGAGCTTCGCGCTTGCTGCAAGATGTCGATGTCGTCGTGGCCCACAACTTCCCGTGCAACACGATGCTTGGCGCCGCGAGGATCCGCGCGCGGCGTGTATGGCAGTGCAACGAGCCGCCGAGGTCTCATCACCTAGCGCTCGCCAACCCGCGGCTCGAGGAGCGCTGCGAGTAGACGACCGGCGAGCCAGCAGAGTTCGCTACCGAGGCCTACGTCAAAGCGCGTCGAAACGAGCAGGCACACCATGCGCAGCGCGAGAAATCCGCGCGTTTCGACATAGAGATGACCGCGAGGCTCGACGATATCTACGCCATCAGCGAGTTTTCGCGCGATAACGCGAGAAAAATCTACGGGCGCTGCGCACAGGAGGTCGTTTATCCGATCGTGCGATTCGGCGCGGAACGCGTGCGCGAACGACTCCCGGACGGCGACGCTTTGCGGGTGTTGACGCACACACGACTCGAGGCCTACAAGAACGTGGACACCGTCCTCAAGGGCTTTGCGCTCTACCACGCAAGGCGGCCTCGCGCGGTGCTGCACCTGGTCGGGGACGGCCCGATGCGCGAACGCCTGCGCGCACTCGCCAGTCAGCTTCTGCCTGAGGGCGCAGTTCACTGGCACGGATTTTTGCCGCGCGCCGATTTGGACGCGCTCTACGAGCGTTGCGACGTGCTAGCGCTGCTCACGCTCGACGAGCCCTTCGGGATGGTTTTCCCCGAGGCCGCGGCGCGCGGCTTGTTGTTGATTGGGCCCGACCACGGCGGCCCGTTCGAGATCTTGGACGGCGGCCGGCTGGGGGACTGCATCGACCCGTTCGAACCGCGAGCGCTCGACGAGGCGCTCACGCGTTTGGAGGGGCTTTCGGCCGGAGCAGTCCACGCTCGACGCCGGGAATCGGAACGCGCTTGCAGAGCGCGATTCTCATTCGAAGCCGTGCTGCCCGCCCTGCGTCGAGCGGTGCTCGGCGCCGACGAGGCTGCAACGGTTTGAAGCGGCTGTGCGTCAGTTTCGGCAAGAGCACGTCGCTTCGCGATGGCATCGGCGAGTACTCCGAGCAGTTGGGGCGACGCTTGGCAAGCGTTGCGACACAACTGCGCGACCGCCACGGCGTCGAATTGATGTTCCACATGCACCCGTCGCTCCACGGCCGGTACGGGCCTGAAGTCGGCTACCTCGCAGCGGACGGTTGGCAGCGCTGGCGCGCGACGAGCGGGCCGGCGTGCGATCTGTGGCATCGGCTCGATCACTTCAACCGCCTCCACCCGACGGCGGGCACGCGCGCTTGCGCGGTGACGATCCACGACCTCAATTTTGTCTACGCCAAGTCCGGGCTTTCGCTGTTTCGCGGCAAGATGCGCGTTCGACGCGCGCTGAGCCGGAACCAGCACATCGTGACGATCTCGCGCTACGCGCGTGACGACCTCGCGGCCCGTTTCGGCCTAGAGCAGCCGGTTGACGTGGTCCACAACGGCGCCCGCTCTCTGGTGCTCAGCTGCGGACGCAGCCCAATTCCAGTGCTCGAAGACGCGCCGTTCTTGTTCCACCTCTCGCGCATGTCGCCCTCGAAGAACACGCGCGCGGTCGTGGAGCTGGCGCGTGCGTGGCCGCAGATGCGCTTCGTACTCGCCGGCCCCTCGCGTTCCGACTCTTTGCAACTCCGCGACGAGCTTGCGCGAGCCCCTTTGGCAAACCTCCGCCTGCTTCTCGACATCAGCGACGACCAGAAGGCGTGGCTCTACGAGCACTGTGCTGGTTTTCTGTTCCCGTCGCTCACCGAGGGCTTCGGCTTGCCCCCGATCGAAGCCATGCACTTCGGGCGCCCGGTGTTCGTCTCCGACCGAACCTGCTTGCCGGAGATCGGCGGCGACGCTGCCTACTACTTGACGCACTTCGACCCCGCAGCGATGCGCGCGGTGATCGAACCGGGGATCGATCCGGCCCTCGCAGCGCAGCGCGCCGACCACGTACGCGCCCACGCCGCTCAATACACTTGGGAACGCGCCGCAGCGGGCTATCTCGCGCTCTACGGCCAGTGGCTGGGCCTGGATTTCTCGAAGCTGACGCAGCACGTCTGAGCTGCGTGAGGGAGCGCGAGAGCCGCGCACAGGCGGAGTTGGACAGACACAACAGTCCGCTTTCGGTTGGCGAGGGCCTGCTCCGCATGGAGGCTGCGAAGCGCGTGAAGCTCGGCGCTGCCCCGCTCGACGATCAAGTAGGCCGGCGACAAGCTCCGCCAACAGTCGATGCCGCGCGCGACCTGCCCCATCACCGGCTCCGCGGCGAGACCGCGCGGCGTGCGTCGAGAGTGCGTGAGGCTCACTTCCTCGCCAGCGCGTGTTCGACTGCTTCGCGCAGCGGCGCACCCGCTAGGTTGAGCGCGAGCACCGTTCCACCGGCGGCGATCGACACCGTCGAAGGCGTCGAGTTGACGTTGTGGAGCCGCGCGATCGAATTGTTGCGCACGAGACCGAGCGACGTTTGCGGCTAGCGCATGCCGCGACCGGAGACGAAACGCTGCACCAATTCGCGCTCCTCGTCGATGCTCACGCCGACGATCTGCGGATAGGAACTCCAAGCGCATGACTTGCGCTGGAGGCGACCGTCGTCGATCGCGAAAGGGAGCTTCACCGCGGCTGAGCGATCCGCCGAAATTGTGCGCCAGCGCCCAGATTGGGCCTGTGTGGCGGTCTGGCGAGTTGTGCGAGGCGCGCTGGGGCGGTGGTGCGGGCGCGTTGGATACGAGCAGGCCTGCTGGCCGGCGCGTGTTGCGGGCGAGGAGCGTGCTCGACGTGGTGAAGGGCGCGGGCTCAGGCGAAGTCGAACTGTTCGCGTGAGCGCGCGGGTGCAGAGCGTGGAGGCTCGGTCGGGTGGCCGA
>SXKQ01000071.1 GCA_005778045.1 Planctomycetia bacterium | reverse complement strand
GCCCCGGTTGGCGATCAGGATGCGTCGGAACATGGGGCGGGATTGTACGCATCGGCCGCCCCAGCCTCCCCTCGGACCTCCAGCGCCGCGGTCGTCGAGCGCAGCTCGCTCGGCGCCGCTGGAACGTCGAGCGCCCGGGCGGGGCCGACGATGCGCGACAGGGTCCGCGAGAGGTCCCGCCCGCGGACCCGGGCCTCCCCGGTCCGGGGGTCGGCCGCGGCACGGGCGAGGCCATCGATCGAGAGCACCCAGACCAGCTGCCCCTGCGCATCCACCAGCGAAACGTGCCGCACGTGCCGGGCCCGCAGGTTGCGCTCGGCGTCCTCGGTGCGCTTGTCCGGACGCACGCAGTGCGGCTCGCGGATCATGGCCTCGGCGACGCGGACCTCGCTCAGGGCCGCGTCGAGCCGCAGGAGAGCGAGGCACACGTCGCGGTCCATCAGCACCCTGAGGACCCCGCCCGAGGAGCTCCCCACCGGCACGCAACCACAGCGTTCCTCGCGGAAGATGCGGGCGGCCGTGGTCAGCGGCTCGCCCTCGCGGCAGGACCTGACACCGAGCGTCATGACGTCCGCGACCTTCGTCGCGAGCCTCCTTGCGGGATCCGTCGGTGGGGCGACTGAGGTCAGCCTGACCGAGTCCGTGGCAGCGGGCCAGCGGGCCGAAGCCGGAGCTTCTGGTCGACCGAGGTGCGCAGGGTGCGAGACCGGGCCGCGTTGCTCGCCTCGGAGGAGTTCCCCGGAGGAGGACCGGCGCCTTGAAGACGTGCCTGCGTCGTTCGCTCGACGGCCGGTCGGCCCTGTTGGCCCTGATCCAGCTCGTGCTCTCCGGCCGCGGCGAGGTCGATCCGCCGGGGAACCGACGTGGGACCGCCCGCGCACCCGCGAACTCGCCGAGCGGGGTTGCTTCGACGGCCACCGCCGGACACCGAATCGGCCGTGGTATTCCCGCGTCGCGCCCGTGAGCTGGCTCGTGCAGCACGAGCTCGAGGAAGGCGAGCTTCCGCCGGAGCTCTACTTGCTGCTGCACCCCGAGGCGCAGCTCAGCGAGTCGGAGAAGGACGAGTTGGTGCGCGGCCTGCAGGCGAGCCTCGAGGACGCGATGCGGCCCACGCATCGCGGCGGCGGCGAGCGGCGCGAGCGAGACGACGACTGAGAGCACGCACCTCGCGCGCGCAAGGTTCTGTCCGAAAAGAGGGTGACGCCGCTCTTCCGAGCAGGGTAGATTTGGGACCTCCGCGATCGCGCGGCCGCACGGCTCCCCCCACCCACAAGCTGTCGCGACCTCGCCCGAGCGGATCCCCAAAGGACCCCCACATGCCTGACTCCGTCGATACCGCAGCGCAGCGCGCTGCGACGACTCCGGACGTCCCGCCAGCTACGCAAAAAGGCCGCAGCTCGGGCCGCGCGTTCTTCTACCCCGACGTCAGCGACGCGGAGTGGAACGACTGGAGGTGGCAGTTCAAGAATCGCGTCACGACGCTCGAGGAGCTCGCCGCGAAGCTGCCGATTCCGCCGCACGAGCTGGGCCTGCGCCGCGAGGTGCTGTCGGACTTCCGCATGGGCATCACGCCCTACTACCTGTCTCTGATCGACGCCGACGACGAGTCGGACCCGATCCTCAAGCAGGTCGTGCCGCTGTCGGACGAGTACTACTTCCGCGCCGTGGGCGAGGAAGACCCGCTGGGCGAGGAGAAGTTCTCGCCCGTGCCGGGCATCACGCACCGCTACCCCGACCGCGTGCTGATGGTGATCTCGAACAACTGCGCCATCTACTGCCGCTACTGCACCCGCAAGCGGACGATGTACGACGGCGCGACGCCCGAGGTCGAGCTCGACCGCATGGTCGACTACATCGCGCGCACCCCGCAGGTCCGCGACGTGGTCGTGTCCGGCGGTGACCCGCTCAACTACTCGACGCAGAAGCTCGAGTCGATCCTCTCGAAGCTGCGCGCGATCCCGCACCTCGAGATCATCCGCATCGGCAGCCGTGTGCCGGTGGCCCTCCCCCAGCGCATCGACGACGAGCTGGTGGAGATGCTGCAGCGCTACCACCCGCTGTGGGTCAACGTGCACTTCAACCACCCGCGCGAGCTCACCCCGGAGGCCGCGCGCGCCTGCGACAAGCTCTCGCGCGCCGGCATCCCGCTCAACAACCAGGCGGTGCTGCTGAAGGGCATCAACGACACGGTCGAGACCGTCAAGTCACTGTGCCAGGGCCTGATGCGCATGCGCGTGCGCCCCTACTACCTCTACCAGTGCGACCCGGTGCGCGGCGCCGAGCACTTCCGCACCCCGATCTCCAAGGGCATCGAGATCATCGAGGGCATGCGCGGCCATACCAGCGGACTCGCCATTCCGACCTACGTGGTCGACGCCCCGGGCGGCGGCGGCAAGATCCCGGTGCAGCCCCAATACCTGCTGCGCTACGACGAGCAGAAGGGGCGCGCCGTGCTGCGCAACTTCCGGGACAAGATCTACGAGTACCTCGAGCCGGGCTACCTGCGCGACGAGATCCGTCCGCCGGCCCCGCGCCCGCAGGAGACCGACGAGCCGACCGCGGAGCCCGTGGCGGAAATCGAGGTCCCCCCCCCGGTCGTCGGCAAGAGCCGCTGGGTTCGCAAGGGCGCGACGGCTCGCCGCGAGAAGAAGTAGTCTCTCGCGCCCCCAACGGCGCTCCCCATGCACATCGGCATCGCCTTCGACCTGAAGGCGGACTTCCTCGCGGAGTCCGCTCCCGCGCGCGCGGGCGCGCCAGATGACCTGTTCGAGGAGTACGACTCGGACGCGACCGTGACGGCGATCGAGCGCGTGCTCGTCGCGCGCGGCCATCGCGTGACGCGCCTCGGCGGCGGACGGCGCTTCCTCGAGAACCTGCTGCGCGAGCGCGTCGAACTCGTGTTCAACATCGCCGAGGGACGCGGCTCGCGCTCGCGAGAGGCGCACGTGCCGGCCGCGTGCGAGATGCTCGGCTTGCCCTGCACCCACTCCGACCCGCTGACGATGGCGGTGACGCTCGACAAGGCCATGGCGAAGCGCGTTGTCATGTCCGCGGGCGTGCCCACGCCGGGCTTTGTCGTGGTGGAGCGCGCCGCGGACCTCGCACGCATCGAGCTTCCCTACCCGCTGTTCGCCAAGCCGCTCTTCGAGGGCTCGAGCATGGGCATCCGCCGCCGCTCGCGCATCGCCGATCGCGGCGAGCTCGAGGAGCGCGTCGGCGAGCTGCTCGCAGGCTATCGCGAGCCGGTGCTAATCGAGGAGTTCTGCGCCGGGAATGAGTTCACTGTCGGGATCCGCGGCAGCGGCGAGAGCGCGCGCGTGATCGGCACGATGGAGGTCGAGCCGCTGCTCGTCCCGCGCGAGCAGTTCGTGTACTCGCTCGAAGTGAAGCGCAACGTGAACTGGGCCGAGGAGGTCGCCTACAACGTGCCGCCCAAGCGCCCGCGCGCGCAGGTGGAGCGCGTGGAGAAGGTCGCGCTCGACGCATACCGCGCGCTCGGCTGCCGCGACATCTCGCGCATCGACGTGCGCTGTGACGCCGCCGGCAACCCGAAGTTCATCGAGTGCAATCCCCTGCCGGGCATCGCGCCGGGCTGGAGCGACCTCGCCATCCTGTGGGACCGCCTCGGCGGCAGCTACGACACGATGATCAGCGCGATCCTCGACGAGGCCTGCGCGCGCCTGAAGCTCGCCTGAGCGTTCCATGACGAGCATCACAGTCCTCTACAACGACGACAGCGCGCTCGCGCACGGCTCGGAGCAGGACGCGATCGCGGTGCTCGCGGTCAAGGACTGTGCGAAGGCCATCGCGGAAGCGCTCGCGTCGCGCGGCCATCGCGTGAGCGCCGTTGGACTGCCGCCCGAGCGCGGGGGCGTGCTGCGCGCTGTCGAGGCTCTCGAATGCGGTCTCGTGTTCAACCTCGTCGAGGGCATCGGCGGCGATTCGCGGCTCGAGCAGGCCATGGCTTGGCTCTACGAGCTGTACGACATGCCCTACACGGGCTCGGGCCCGCGCGCGATGGCGCTGTGCATGGAGAAGCCCGTGACGAAGGCCGTGCTCGCGGCGGCCGGCCTGCCGGTGCCGCGCGGGACGGTGCTCGCGCGCGGCGACGAGAGCGTCGCGGACCTGCGCTTCCCGCTGATGGTGAAACCCGCGCGCGAGGATGCGAGCCATGGCATCTCGATGGACTCCGTCGTGCGCGACGAGGCCGCGCTGCGCGCTCAGGCGCGCAGGCTGATCGAGACCTACGCGCAGCCTGCGCTCGTCGAGGAGTACATCCCCGCGCGCGAGATCAACGTCGCGCTGCTCGGCGGGTCGCGCGGCGTCGAGGTGCTGCCGCTCTCCGAGATCGACTATTCGGGCTTCCGGGCGGACGAGCCGCACCTCGTGACCTACGCGGGCAAGTGGATCGAGGGCAGCCGCGACTGGGACTTGACCAAGGTCGTGCCGGCGCGCGACCTCTCGCACGCCCAGCGCGCGCGCATCGAGGCGGTGGCGCGCGGCGCGTTCGAGACGCTGGAGCTGCGTGACTATGCGCGCGTCGACCTGCGGCTCGACGAGCGCGGCGAGCCGTTCATCATCGACGTCAATCCCAACCCCGACATCTCGCCCACCGCCGGCTTCCACCTCGCGGCCGAGCACGCGGGTCTCTCGTATCCCGACCTCGTCGAGCGCGTCGTGCATAGCGCGCTCTCTCGCCATGGCGCACTTGCGTGACCTGCGCGCGAGCGATCGCGCGGCCCTCGAGCGCGTCGTGCGCGGCACGAACGCCTTTCGCGAGGACGAGGTCGAGGTCGCGCTCGAGCTGATCGACGCCGGCGCGCGCCCGGGCTCGGGCTACCTGTTCACGGTCGCCGTGAACGAGCGCGACGAGCCGCAGGGCTACGCCTGCTGGGGCCTTACGCCGCTGTCCGACGGCGCCTACGACCTGTACTGGATCGTGGTCGACGCGGCGGCCCAGGGGCAGGGCCTCGGTCGCCTGCTGCTCGAGCATGTCGTGCGCGATGTCCGCGCGCGTGCGGGGCGCCTCGTGATCATCGAAACGTCGGGCAAGCCCGAGTACGCTTCCCAGCGCGCGTTCTACGATCGCTGCGGCTGCGCGCTGCTCGCCCGCTACCCCGACTTCTACCGACTCGGCGACGACAAGCTCGTCTACATGGTGCGACTGTGACCTCGAAGGCCCTCCCCACGCTTCCGATCCTCGTCGAGAACGCCGCCACGGCGACGTTCGACTGCGTCTACCCCACCTGCGGCGGCAAGTGCTGCAAGCAGGGCCGTCCGCCGGTCGAGCCGGGCGAGATCGCGCGCATCGAGGCCAACCTCGCGAAGTTCCTGCCGCACCTACGCGAGAAGGCGCGCAAGGTCGTCACCGAGCGCGGCTTCATGACGCGCCGCGAGAAGCACGGCCGGCGCATGATGGCCGTGTCCGAGGGCTGGTGCGTGTTCGAGAATCAGGGCTGCGTGCTGCACAAGGTCGGCGCCAAGGAAGGCGACCGGTTCAAGTACAAGCCGTGGGCCTGCGCCACGTTCCCGCTCGACCGACTGGAGAAGACGGACGGCTGGTACGTGCGGCAATGGAAAGTTAACGGCGAAGGCTGGGATCTCTTCTGCCTCAACCCCAAGGAATCGAAGAAGCCCGCGGTCTCGACCATGCAGGGTGAGATCGAGTTCGCGGCGCGGCTCGACTCGGGTGAGGAAGCGTGGCGCGGTGGCGACGTCCCCAAGCCCGCGAAGAAGCGCAAGACGGCAAAGAAGCGCGCCACTCGCAAGTAGGCCGGAAAGAAGCGCTCGCCCGCGACGTCGCAGATGGGAGTGGAACGGCAGCGCGAGACGGGCGGGCGCGTGCCGGGGGCGGTGTGGCGCGGGACCGCGCTGCAGGTCCTCGGGCGCTTCTGGGGCGCGGCCTGTACGCTCTCGATCCTGTGGCTTGCGAACCGGGCGCTCGACGGCGACGGCTTCGGCCGCTTCACGTTCTACATCGCGCTGTTCGCGTGGCTCGACAGCGTGGCGAACATGGGCACCGGCCAAGTGGCGGTGCAGCGCACGGCCGCCGCACCCGGGCGCATGGCGAGCGTGCTCGCCGCAGCGCGCGGGATCCGGGTGCGAGCGGGACTCTTCGGCGTGCTCCTGTGCGCGACCTTCGTCCTGTCGAAGGATGAGCCCGACGGCGCGTGGATCGTGCTCGCGTCGCTCTATCCGGTCACGCACGCGCTCGAGCTCTCGACGATTCCGGCGCGCAACGCGCTGTCGTGGAGCGTTCCAGTCGCGGTGCGCGCGATCGCGGCGGCCCTGAGCCTCGCGAACGTGACCGTGCTGTACGCCGCCGACGTGCACCGGCCCGCGCTCTACCTGCTCGGCGTCGCGCTCGGCAGCACCGCCGGCAACGTGCTGCTGCACCTCGCTTCTCGAAGCCACTTGCCAGTCGAGCGAGGCGAGGCCGCAAGCGAGCAGGGATTCCTCCGCGAGGCGCTCCCGCTCGGCGTCTCCGCCTTGTGTGCGCAGACGTACTTCTACGTCGACAACCTGTTCATCGAGGCATGGTGCGGACTGGAGCCCCTCGGGCACTACAACGTCGCCGTGCGCGTGATGAGCTGGTCGATCATGCTCGCGCAGTACACGACGCTGACCGTGCTGCCGTGGCTGCGACGCGAACATCTCGCCGGGGCGCTCGGCCCCGCGCTCGCGCGCCTCGGTCCCCCGCTCTTCGCCGGCGCCGGACTCGCCTGCGGCCTCGCGTTCGCATGGACTGGACCGTTGCTCGGACTGTTCGGGGACGAGTTCCGCGACGCGTCCGCAAGCCTGCGCTGGCTGCTCGGAGCGACGACGGCGATCTACGCGGGCTCGCTGTTCATGACCGCGCTCGTCGCGCTCGGCAAGAACGTGGCCAGCCTGTGGATCGCGGCGCTCGGCGTGCTGCTCAACCTCGGCCTGAACTTTTGGGCCGTGCCGGCGCTCGGCATCGAGGGCGCGGCGCTCACCACCTGCGCCACCGAGGCCTTCGTGACCCTCGCTGGCGCGCTGGTGATCCTGCGCTCCGGCGTGAGCCTCGGGAGTCCTTGGCGCTGGCTGGGCGGGCCGCTCTGCTTCGCCGCGGGCGCGGGACTGTCATCCCTGCTCGCGATGGGCTATTGAAAGCGCCCCATGCGCGTCGGACTAGACTATCGACCTGCCCTCCAAAACCGCGAGGGCATCGGCCGCTACGCGCGCGAGCTCGTGCGCGGCTTCATCGAGCTCGGTTTCGACGGCGATCTTGGCCTGTTCGGCTACACGGCCGCGCCGATGCGCTTCTCGCGCGAGGAACTCGGCATCGCGCGCACGCGCGCGGAGTTGTTGCGCCTGCGTCTGCCGTCCCGCTGGCTGCCGTGGCTGCTAGCGCGGTTGGGCAGGGGCGTCGACGACCTCGTCGGCGGTGCCGACATCTATCACCACACGCAGCCCAACATGCTGCCCGTGCGGCGCGCCACCGAGGTCGCGACGATCTTCGACTGCATCTACATGATCCCGGACTCGGGCTATCTCGATCCGGTCGTCGCGGAGCGCATGACCGCGGCTGCGAAGGAGCAGGTGCGGCGCGCACGGCGCATTCTCGTGCCCAGCCAGTTCGTCGGGGCGGAGGTCGTGATGGCACTCGGCGCGCACCCCGCGCGCGTGGCCGTGACCGAACTCGGCTGCGATCACATCGCGCGCGCGCTGCCGCCCGAGGGTTTTGGCCGCGCGAAAGAACCTTACGTACTCACGGTCGCGCGCGTCGACCCGCGCAAGAACCACTTGCGCATGCTGCAGGCGTTCGAGTTGCTCGTGAGGGACGGCCTGCCCCATCGCTGGGTCGTCGCCGGACCGCGCGGACACGAGTGGCAGGAGTTCGCGCGCGCGCTCGAGCGCTCACCCGCGCGCTCGCGCGTGCAGTGGATCGTCGACGCTCCCGAGGAGGACCTGCCGCGTCTCTACGCGCAGGCCGATTGCTTCCTGTTCGCGAGTCTCAACGAGGGCTTCGGCCTGCCGCCTCTCGAAGCGATGGCATGCGGCACGCCGGTGGTCTCGAGCTGCGTTACCTCGCTGCCCGAAGTGTGCGGCGACGCCGCCTTCCTAGTCGAGCCGACGGAACACGAGCGCATCTTCGAGGCCATGCGACGCGTGCTGGTCGAGCCAGACATCGCGGCGGAGCTGCGCTCGCGCGGCATCACCCAGTCGCGCAAGTTCACTTGGCGCGAATGCGCCAAGCACACGCTGCTCGCCTATCGCAAGGCGCTGGAGCCCGAGGCCGAGGAGCCCAAGCTCCGCCACGTCTTCTAGCGCCCGCGGGTTCTACGGCTGCGTGAGACGCGCCCGCACCGCGGCCTCGTCAGTGTCCTCGAGCGACCACAGCGAGCGGCCTTCCATGCCTCCCGCGATGGTGAGCACCTGCCCGCTGGTGTGGCGCGATGCGAGCGGCGAGGAGAGCCACGCAACGGAACGCGCAATGTCGACGGCGCGCGCAAGCTGGCGCAGCGGCATCGTGCGGCACACGCCTGCGATGACGCCCGGTCGCGACAGTTCCTCGCGCACCATGTGCGTCACGGTCCAGCCCGGCTCCACCATGTTCACGCGTGCGTAGGGGTCGATGCGGACCACCTCGTTCTTGAGCGTACGGACGAGCCCGTAGAGACCGGCCTTCGCTACTGAGTATTCCGCGTGGTCGCGCTCGCCAAAGTGCCCCGCCGTCGAGCCAATGAAGCACAGCGAGGCGCCGTGACCATCCGCGCGCACGCCCACTTGCTCGAGGTGCTCGAAGAAAGCGCGTGCGGTCCACAGCGCTCCCAAGAGGTTGGTGTCGATCGCGCCGCGGATGCGCTCCTCGCTCGCCTTGTGGAGCGCGAGATGCTGGCGCGGCCAGAAGCCCGCGTTCGCGATGCACACGTCGATGCGACCGAAACGTGCGCGTGCGGCCGCAAAGGCCGCGCGCAGGTCCTGCGGCTGCGTGACATCCGCTCGCACGCACAGCGCGCGCTCGCGCCATGGACGCGAGGCCACGTGCTGCTCGAGCTCCTCCACGCGCCCGTTTCCCGTCGCGAGGATGCTCGCGCCTTCCTCCGCGAACACCTCGATCAAGGCACGCCCGATACCGCCGGACGCACCCGTAACAAGCACCACCTTGCCGGAGAGTCCGAGGTCCATGATGCTCAGTGCTTGGCGTTGTCGACGAAGGCCTTGAAGGCGGTCTCGAGCGCATCGCCACGTTGGTAACCGAGCATCTTCCAGCCTTCGGGCGTCGTCTGGCCAAGGTAGCGCGCTCGCAGGTACTCGACGACCTTCGTCCGCGGCTCAGGCCCGGCGCGGTACATCAGGAAGAACACGAGACTGCCCGCCTGCTCGTAGAAGATGCTCCGCTGGCTGATCACCATGTTGCCCGGGACGCCCTCGTTGAGCGGCGGCAGCTGGAAGATCTCGTCATTGCCGAGGCCAGCGAACTCCGAGGCATTCAAGTCGACCAGCCGGGTGGTCGGGAAGAGCTTCTGCAGGGCGCTCGCCTGCTTGCAGACATAGGCGCAGGCCGGATCGCGCTGCTTGCGACCCTTGCGGCCCTGCACGCGATCGGCCACGGCCTCCTCGATGAAGCGCGCGGTGCCCTCGACGATCCAGTAGCCCGGCAGGTTGCTGCCTTCCGGTTCGCGCTTCGTGCCCTTCGCGAGCCACGCGACGTCGAGGTAGTGGTGCGTGAGCTCGTGGGACACGACCGAGAACACGCCGCGCCCGTAGGGATCCTGCGCCTCGACTCCGCTCGGAACGTAGAAGCGCGAGATGCCGCCCGAGTAGAGGCCCGCGCTCCACTCTGGCGGACGCCCACCGCCGGCCGGCTCGGCAAGGTACTCGTCGCGCGTCGCGAAGAGTCGCACCTGCAGCGGCTGGGTGAACGTATCCGGATCGGGCGGCAAGAGCTCGCGCAGCGTGCGGATCGCGAATTCCGCCGCATCGAGGCAGTCGCCGACCGTGCCGGGGTCCGTCGGGCGCGAGCACAGCGTCACGTTCTTGGTGCGCAGGATGATCACGCCGTCCTTCCATGCACCGCTGGTCAGGACGCGGTACAGGCGGTCCTCGCGCGGCACGAAGAAGGCTCCCGTGCGCACGAGGCGCGGCGCCCAGCTGGACCAGCGCGCGACCGCTTCCGGGCTCTCTTTCCAGGGAAACTCCGCGGGGATCAGCGGCTGAACTTCCGCGTCCGGCTTGCCTTCGAGGGGCGAGCGCTCCGCGCCCTCGATGAGCAACAGCGACGCCGTGAGCTTCAGGTCATTGGCGGCGCACCACGCTGCCGCTGTGCCGTACGCGGCGCGCGAGACCTTGCGCAGCTCGAGTTCCTTGCCGAGCGGAGCCTTGCGCAGCGCTTCCTTGTTCGACTTTTCGTTGGGCTTGAGCGCCTTCACCTTGGCATCCAGCTCGGCGACTCGCGCGCTGTCGAATCCGAGTTGCTTGGCCTCCGCCAGCAGGCGCTTGCAGTCCTCGTCGAGGCGCTGCTTGAGGAACAGGTCGAAGGCCTCGACCACCCGCGTCGCGTGCTCCGCATCCAGCGCGGTCTGAAACGACTGCAGCACCGGCTCTTCGTCTCCGAGAAGCTGCACCGTGCCATCCTGCTCGACGAGTGCCACATCGCTCGCCGTGTAGCCGCTCGAGCGCCCATCGTCGCTCTCGACCTTCCACCCGCCGTCCGCGGAGCTCACCTTGCCCGCCACGCAGGTGCCGTCGTTCAGCACGACACCGTTGCCTCCGCCGGGCCGCGGCAGCACGGCATTCGCCTCCGCACCTGCGCTCGCTCCCTTCTTCGGCGCCTTGCCCACGAGCAGGGTGAGCGCGCCCTTCGCATCGGAGACGACGACGAGCTGGTCCCCCACCGGGAACGCGCGCCGATCCGGCGCGAACTTGGCCGACTGCCACAGCACCTTGCCGCTCGCGAGATCGAGCGCGCGTCCGCCGGCGTAGGCGACGTCGCGCGCGACGGAGACCGGCCCCCTCGCGCCGCCATCCGCGGCCAGAATCGTCGCGAGGCTGCCACTCGCCTCCATGCGCACGAGTGCGCCACTCGCGTCGAAGCCCACGACGCCGCCGCGCACGATCGACACGCCGCCGACGAACGGAGCGGAGACCGGCTTGGAATTCGCGCCATCCGCGATGAACCACGAGCCTTCGGAACGCGACACGATCCAGCCGCCGACACCGCTGTCCGGCTGCACGCGAGCGACCGTCGCTCCGGCGAACTGGGCCGCGGGGGCGCTGCCGAGCGCCACATTACCGCCGCCGATACGGTTGATCTTGAGCGCCGCGAGATCGTCGAGCTCGGCGAGTTCGAGCGACCATTCCTCGCCGACGAGCTTGAGGCTGGCGTAAGCCGGAACGCCCCACGAGCCGCCGAGGCGCAGGCACGACGGTCCGCGCGTGCCCGCGAAGCCGCCGCGCAGCTTGCCACTCTTCGTCGCGAACGCCTTGACCGAGGTTCCATCCACGAACAGCGTTCCGGCCACCACGCGCGGAGCCACCGCGAGCGCCTCCGGTATGCGGCGCACCTCGGTGAGCTTCTTCTTCGCGAAGTCGACCTCGTACATCACGAGCTCGGTCCCGAGCGCCACGCCGACTTCGCCATCCCAAGCGAACAGGCCGCGCAGCTCGCCCTTTCCGAGTCCCACGCTGCCGAGCGCGGCCTTCTCGACGAGATCGAAGGCCTTGAGCGTCAGCGCCTCGCCCGACTTCGTGCAGAAGAACAGCGTGCGATCCCAGCTCACCGGCTCGCCGAACGCGGCACCGATGCTGGTCCCGGCTCCGGGGTCGGCGCGGATCGGCTCGACGTCGACCGCCGCGCTGCCGAGCGCATTTCCCTGCGCTTGGGTCCAGCTGCGATCAGGGATTTCGGTGCGCTGCGCGAGAGCGGAGAGGGACAGGACCGCGAGAACGAGGGGGCGTGCGAAGTGCATGGCTGCGGGAACGGTATACGCGCGTCCAACGGCGCGCCACAAGGACACGCGCCTGCGGCCCGCCCAGCGGGCAAGTCCCGCGTGAAAACCGGCCTCAGGCGCGGCGAACGTCGACGCGCGTGCTGTAGAGCGTGTTGCTCTCGCCCATGTCGCTCGCCTCGCCCGAGACGAGCGCGTTGACGCCGATCCGCTCGGGTACGTCGGAGGCGCGCGGCAAGCCATCGATGCGCACGAGCCCGCGGGCCATGTTGGCTGACAGTCGGGCGCGCACGGTCAGGCTCGCGAGCACATTCGAGAGCACCAGCGCATCGCCGTCGCTCAGGCCGAGCTCCCGCGCGTCCTCCGGGTGCAGCCACGCCCGCACCTCGCCGCGACGGCGCAGGTGACGCGCGCTGTGCGAGAACGTGGAGTTGTGCGTGTGCACGCTCGGCGCGCACACGAGCCAGAAGCGACCGTGCCCGCCCGCAGCGTCGTCGGGCACGTAGCTCGCCATCGCGGGCTGGCCCAGCGCCGTGGCTCGATCGCTCACCAGCTCGATCTTGCCGCTCGGAGTGCCCGGTCCTTCTACGCGTGGCGGCGTGACCTTCACCGGCTCACCGCGCCCGAGCGCGGTCACTTGTTCCGCAGTGAGATGCTTCGCGCTCGCCGCAATCAGCTCGTCGACCAGCCTGTCGGCGCGCACATCCCAGCATTCACGCGGCAAGCCGAGGGCCTTCGCGATCGCAGCGAACGTCTCCACGTTCGAGCGCGGACCGACGGGCGGCTCGCACGCCTTGCGCGAGCGCTGGAAGCGTCGATGGCCGTAGCTGCGATAGAAGTCGTCGTTCTCCATCGAGAACGTGGCCGGCAGCACGACGTCGGCGAGCTCCGCGGTCTCGGTGAGGAACTGCTCGTGTACGACGAGGAATACATCTTCCCGTCTGAGCCCGTCGCGCACGCGCAGGGACTCGGGGCAGGTGACGACAGGATTGTGCCCCCACACGAACACCGCGCCGAAGCGACCGCTCTCGAGCTCGCGGCCCACCTTGATCTGCTGGATCACGTCGTGGCGCACGTGGGGCGGCCGCAGGTCGACGCGCTCGATCACGCTGTCCTCCAGCTGGAAGCAGCTGAAGCTCTCGTAGTGCATGCAGTCGGGACGCCCGAGCACGGCGACGAGCGAGGCGATCGCTCGCATGCTCATCGCGCCAACGCGCCGACGGCCGAAGCCGACGCCTGTCTTGAGCAGGAATCGCCGGGAGCATCCGAGCAGATCGGCCAGCTCGGAGACGACCGCCGCAGGCACGCCCGTGATGCGCTCCACCCAGTCGAGGTCGTGTCCGGCGCGCGCGTGCGCCTCGAAGGCATGGCCGCCGAGACAGCGCGTCGCGAGAAACTCGCGGTCTTCGTACCCGCGCTCGAAGGCGAGCCGAGCCAGTCCGAGCGCGAGAGCCGCGTCCGTGCCGGGCTTCACGATCACGCCTCGACCGCCCCAGCGCTCGAGCGCCTCGATCGTGTCCGTGCGGTAGATGTCGATCGCGACCACGGGAACGCCACGGCGCGCAAGGCGCTGGACGACAGGCTGGAGGTGCTGCACCGTGCGCGCCATGTCGCAGCCCCACAGGAGCACGAAGTCGCAGTCGTCGAGGTCCTCGAGATCCGCGCCATACACGCCGCCGAACACGCACTCGTAGCCAGCCGTGGTGGAGCTGTCGCACAGGCCGCCATCGACGTTGGTCGCGCCGAGGGCGTGCATCACGCGCATGGGAAAGAAGCGCTGGATACGGCCCATGTTGCCCGCGTACCAGAGGGCGAGGATACGCTCCGGGCTGGCCATCAGCGGCGTCACGCGCTCGACGATACGCGCGAGCGCCTCGTCCCAGCTGGTGGGTTCGAGCCTGCCGGTCGCCTTCGACCCGCGCCGTACGAGCGGCTGCAGAAGTCGCTCGGGTGAGTGCAGCAGGTCTCCGTAGATCGCGGTCTTGCCGCACAAGACTCCGCGTGAATAGCCGTGCAAAGGGTTGCCGCGCAGCGCGACGAAGTGGCCCTCCGCATCGCTCTCGACGATCATCCCGCAGGCCTCGGCACAGTCGAGCGGACAAGTGACCGGCGTGAGCGACATGGCGAACAGCCTAGCGCGTGCCCGCGCGACGGTGCAGCGCTACCCTACTCCCCGTGGCACGTCTCAAGGTCGGTTTCGATGTCTCGCCGCTGCACGTACCCCATCCTCCGGGCGTCGTGCGCGCGACGCGCGGGCTCGTCGAGGCACTCGAAGGTCGCGCAGTGCTCGACGTCGTGCGACTCGTGCCGGATGGTGAGCTGCGCGTGTGGCGTCACAAGCGTCTCCCGGCGCTCGTCGGCGAGCTCGGACTGCTCGGCGTGCACTCGCCGGTCTCGAGCTTTCCGCTGCGCGGCCCTGGCCGTCGCGTGCAGACTCTCCACGAGCTGCCTTGGAAGCACGGCGTCGCCGAGAATTCCGGCTGGAGGCACCGCTTCTGGGCCGCATGGGGACCCATGCGCGCGGATCGTGTGCTGTGCCCGAGCGAGCACGTAGCGCGCGACCTCCGCGGTCGCTGGCTGCCGGGCTCCGCGCGAATTCGCGTGCTTCCGTGGGGTGTCGGCGCGCCGTTCGGGGACCTTCCGGAGCCCGGCACGGTCGACGAGGTCGTGCTCGGCAAGTATCGCCTCGGTCAGGACCCCATCGCGCTGTGCATCGGCGCCGTGCGCGAGAAGAAGAACCTCGCCGCCGCGCTGCGCGGACTCGCCGAGGTTCGCAGGCGCAACGGCCCGCGCATCCAGCTCGTCGTCACGGGCCCCGACACCCCGCAGCTGCGTCGCGACCTCGGACTGGCCTCGCAGCTCGGCCTCTCGCGCTTCGTCTCGACTCCGGGCGAGATTCCCGAGAGCGACCTCGCGTCCCTGCTGCGCCTCGCGAGCGCAGTCATCGTGCTTTCGCGCTCGGAGGGCTTCGCCTTCCCGGTGCTCGAGGCACTTGCCAGTGGAACTCCGCCCGTGGTTTCGCGCGACAGCGCGCAGGCCGAGCTCGCGGGAGCCGCCGGAGTCGTCGTACAGGACACGGATCCCGCGAGCGTGGCGGACGGCCTCGTGCGAGCGGTGATGGAGCGCGAGAGCCTGCGCTTCGACTGCCTAGACCGCGCGACCCCGTTCACCTGGGATGCCTGCGCGGCACGCGTCGAGGCGCTTTGGCAGGAACTCGCGTGAGCGCACCGCGCGTCCTCGTCTGCGGGACAGTGCTCGCGCAGGGCCTCGGCGGAGTGCAGCGCCACAATCGGGAGCTCTTGCCGCGTCTGGCGCAGCAGCTCGCGGCCGACGGAGGTCGACTGGCCGTGATGCTCGGGCGCGATGGCCTCAACTTTGAGTTGCCCGCTTCGATCGAGCGCATCTCGACTGACGTTCCAGCGTCTCCAGCGCTGTGGCGCGCGTGGCAGGAGAGCGGAGCGCTGCGCGACGTGCTGCGGCGCGCGCGCGCGATCGGTCCCGGCTTCGACCTCGTTCACACCGCGCACTTGCCCGCCCCACGCAACCTCGGAGTGCCCTTCACACTGACGCTGCACGACTTGAAGAGCGTCGTGAGTCCTTTCGTGTCGATCTCGCGGCGTCTCGTGGCTCGCAGCGTGCTGCGCTCGGCGGTCCGTCGAGCTGCGCGCGTGTTCTGCGTTTCCCGAACGCTGGCGCGCGAGACGGCGGCCTTCACAGGCGCGGGCCACGAGCACCTCGTGTTCGCGCCCAATGGCTGCGATCATCTTCCGCTCGTCGAGCGTGCGTCGGCGCGCGACCCGTTCTTGCTGTTCGTCGGTCGCCTCGAGCCCCGCAAGGATGTCGAGACGCTCCTGCGTGCACTGGCCTTGGATCGCGCGCTTCCGCGCCTCGTGCTCGCCGGAACGGAGCAGGGACGGCACGGCGACGAGCTGCGCGCGCTGGCACGAGAGCTCGACGTGCTGTCGCGCGTGGATTTCGCAGGACCGCAGGCGGACGTACCCCTCGCGCGACTTTACGCATCGTGCGATAGCGTGGTGCTGCCGTCCGTGCGCGAGGGATTCGATCTTCCACTGGTCGAGGCACTGCGCGCAGGCGCACCGGTCGTGGCGAGCGACTTGCCCGTGCACCGCGAGCTCGCGGGCGACGCCGTGCGCTACTTCACGTCCTGCAATCCGACACGACTCGTGGAAGCGCTGCGAGAGCGCCCCGCGGGCACACCGCCGCCGCTGGCGACGTGGGACGACTGCGCCAGCATCCTCGTGGACGCTTGGCGCGCCCTAGCGCGCTGAGCCCTCAGCGCTCGCCCGCCGGCTCATTTTCCGGCTCATTTTCCGGCTCGTTTTCTGGCTCGTTTTCTGGCTCGCTCTCGACCTCGCTCGACGCCGCGCCGCTCGCGCGCTCCTTGAACCACGCCGCACCCGAGAAGGCGAACCACGCGAGGGCGGTCATGAGGGCGAGCGCGAAGACGACGATCAGCAGCTTCGTGAAGCCGCCGATCTGCGACAGGTCCGCGTTGGCGAGCCCGCCGCGGTTCTCGACCTTCGAGTATTGAAGCACGCGCTCGCCAGAGCGCTCCTTGTTGCGCGAGATGGTCGCGCCAGCGCCGGCCGGAGCAGGTCCGAATCCCGTGTCGACCGGTGATGCGCGCGGTGCGGCGGGAGTCGGAGCCGATGGAACTGCGGGGCGCCGCAAGGTGATCTCAGGCTCCGCGTGCGCGGGAGCAGGCGGCAGCCGGAGCTCCGGTCGCGGCGCCGCCGGCGCCGGCTCGTCCGCAGCCTCGAGCTGGATCTCGTCCTCGGCGGCAGCGGCGGCAGCGGCGGCAACGCTCGGCGTGATCGTGCGAGCGGCAGCCACGCGCGGCATATCGCTCGCAGCCTCGCCGGCGCGAAAGCGCAGGAACAGCTCGCCCATCTGAAACTCACAGCCGTCGACGAGCTCGAGGCGCTGCACGCGCGCCTTCTGGAACGTGATGCCGTTGGTCGAGCCGTCGTCGACGAGGCTCCAGTGCCCACCGACGCACTCGAAGTGTGCATGACGACGCGAGATCGACGCGTGCTTGAGCGTGATCGGCGTCTCCGCCGTGCGACCGACAGCGTCGCCCGCCTGAAAAGTGAAGGTCTTGCCGACTTCCGGCCCCGACAGCACGAACAGCTGCGCCACTAGCCCGCCTCCCCCGCTCGCTCCCACTCCGCCGCGATGCGCTCGAACTTGCGCTGGAACTCCTCGGCACTCGCACGCCCCTTGAAGGCCACGCGGCCGGCGATCTCGAGCACCGGGATCGAGCGGCCATGGCGCGCCTCGAGGTCGGGATCCGAGCGCACGTCGACCTCGCGCAGCTCGTAGCGCCGCGAGACCCGCGCACGCGCGAGCTCGCGCTTCAATTCCTCGCACAAGCCGCAGCCGGGCGCCGTGTACAGCACCAGCGGAACGGGGCGCGAGCGCCAGCGATCGAGGAAGGCGGCCAAGGTCGAGGAGGATAGCGCACGGGCATGGCGCCTTCCCAGCGGAGCCGCCCTGCGCCACACTCTGGCAACGATGAACGTCGGCGAGTCCAGTCCCGCGGTCGAGGTGTGCGGACTCGTGCGCAGCTATCGCCGCGGCTTCTTCGGCCGGTCCCACCTTGCGCTGCACGGTCTCGACCTCGTCCTCCGGCCGGGAGAGTTCGTCGGCCTCGT
>SXKQ01000070.1 GCA_005778045.1 Planctomycetia bacterium | reverse complement strand
GGTCTGGTAGCCGAAGGGCGTCGCGAAGCCGCAGGACGCCGCGAACATGATCGCGATCAAGAACGGGTGGTAGTCCACGCCGAGCTTGGAGGCGGTGGCCATCGCGATGGGGTACATCAGCGCGGCGGTCGCGTTGTTGCTCAGCAGCTCCGTCAGTAGCATCGTCACCGCGTACACGCCGACCAGCACTGCAAGCGGGCGCTCGCCGATCGCGCCGATCGCGCCGTTAGCGATCTCGGCCGCCAGTCCGGTCGAGCGCATGGTCTCGCCGATGCCGAGCGCAGCCGCGATCGTGATCAGCACTTCCCAGTCGATGCTGCGCCGCGCGGTGGAGGCGTTGCAGCAGCCGGTGACGAGCATGGCGCCCGCGGCGAGCAGGCCCGCGTGCACCATGGAGAGCCACTCGAAACCCGCGACGACGATCATCGCGACGAGGATGCCGATGGCGAGCCAAGCCTTCTCGTGACCCGGCGGGGTCGAGTTCTCGAGGCGCGAGACGAGGAAGAAGTCGCGCGAGTTCCGCTGCTGGTCGGCAAAGGTCGGGTGCGCCTCGAGCAGCAGCGTGTCGCCAGCCTTGAGCTCGATGTCGCCGATCTTCTGGCGCAGGCGCTCGCCCTGACGTGCCACGGCGATCACTGCGGCGTTGTAGACCGCGCGGAACTTACCGTCGCGGATCGTCTGGCCTACGAGCGGGCACTGGGGCGAGACCACGGCCTCGATCATGCAGCGTTCGGAGCGCGGCGCGTCGAGCTTGAACACCTGGTTGGTCGCGGGGCGCAGCCCGCGCAGCTTCTGCAGGTCGAGCACCGAGTCGACGATGCCGACGAAGACGAGCCGGTCGCTCGCGCCCAGCACCTCGCTCGACGACACGGCCGGGAGCACGCGCCCCTCGCGCTCGATCTCGGCGAGGTACATGCCCGGCAAGCCGCGCAGGCCGGCGGCCTCGATCGTCTGACCCACGAGCCCGCTGCCTGGCTCGACCTCCATCTCGACCGTGTACTCGCGCGGGTCGCTGCTGACGGAGATCGACGGCTTGCGCTCGGGGAGCAGCCAGCGCCCGGTGATCACGAGGAACGCGATGCCCACGATCGCGCACGGCACACCGACCCAGGCGAGGTCGAACATGTTGAACACGTCGCGCCTGCCGCTCTCGGCGACCGCTAGGCCGTACACGACCATGTTCGTGCTCGTGCCGATCAGCGTGCAGACGCCGCCGAGGATCGTCGCGTACGAGAGCGGGATGAACAGTTTCGAGGGCGCGATGCCGGTGCGCTTGGAGAGGTCGCTCACGACCGGCATGAACATGGCGACGATGGGCGTGTTGTTCAGGAACGCCGACAGGCTCGCGCACGGGATCATCAGCCGTAGCTGGGCCGCCGTGACGTTCTTTGGCCGCCCGAGCAGGGGCCGAGTGACGAGGCTCATCGCTCCCGTCCGCGAGAGGCCCGCGACGACGACGTAGAGCACGAGCACTGTGACCAGCGCCTCGTTGCCGAGTCCCGCGACGAGCTTGTTGGCGCTCGGGAACTTGTCCGAGACGAGGCCGGCCGTCATGAACACGCCGACCACGGCGACCATCGCGAGGTCGGTGGCGATGTTGCGCGCGAGCGCGACCACCATCACGGCGAGCACGGCGAGCGTGAACCAGCTTTCCCAGGTCATGGAGGTGCCTTGGCTCGCACTCTATCGGGTGGCCCATGGCGGATCCTGCCTCCCGGGTCCGCGGGTCAACGCGTCCCGTTTCCGATCCCGAAAGGGGGACGAAAAAAATGCTCGGGGCCCGCACCCCGGCGGGCCCCGCGCTGGATCCGTGGCCGGTTCGGGCCTCAGGCGTACAGGCCGCGCAGGCGGTCCGCGCCCGCGACGCGCGTGACTGCGACGATGTGCGCCGCGGTGCGCAGCGAGACTTTGCGAGCTTCCTCTTCGGCCACCACGCGTTCCCACGCATCGCCGACAAAGCGCTCGATGCGCTTGAGCACGTCGCCCTCGAGCCACGCGTAGCCCATGCGGTTCTGCACCCACTCGAAGTACGCGACGACCGTGTCGCCGCCGCGCGCAAGGATGTCGGGTACGACGGTGATGCCGCGCTCGCGCAGGCGCCGATCGGCGACCGCGGACACGGCGCTGTGCGCGCCCTCGATCACCATCTTCGCCAGCACGGCTTCGACGTTGCGCATCGTGATCGCGTTGCCAACCGCGCAGGGGATGAGCACGTCGCAGGGTCGCAGCAGCAACTCCTCATCGCTCACGTGCTCGAAGTCGCCCTTCGTCTCGGTGATCGTTGCGTTGGGGCCGCGCGCTTCGAGCAGCTTGCGGATGTCGAGGCCGTTCGCGTTGAACACGCCCCCGGTGACATCCGAGAGACCGACCACGCGCCAGTCGCAGTCCTGCAGGATGCGTGCGAGGTTGCCGCCGACCATGCCGGCGCCCTGGATGATCACCGACGGCCCTCCGCGCTCGTGACCGAGCCGCGCGCGCGTCGCCGCGCGCGAAGCGACGAAGCGCAGGCCCTGCGCGGTTGCGTCGTGGCCGTGGCGAGTGCCGCCCAGAACCGCGGGCTTGCCCGCGACCACGGCATTCGTCGTGTGGCGCTTGTGCATCGACACCGTGTCCATGATCCACGCCATGACGCGCTCGTCGCGCGCCTTCTCGGGCGTGAACACGTCGCGGTCCGGCCCGATCACGTCGTGCAGGTTGGCGATGTAGCGGCGCACGGCCCGCTCGAGCACGGCCGGGCTCACGCTGTCGCGGTCGATGCGCAGGCCGCCCGCCGCGCCGCCGAACGGCACGCCGAGCAACGCGCACTTCCACGTCATCCAGCCCGCGAGCGCGCGCAGGTCGTCGAGCTTGAGGTTTCCGTCGAGCCGCAGCGGCCCGAAGTAGGGGCCGAGTCCCGCGTTGTGCTGGACACGCCAGCCTTCGAGGACCTCGACCGTGCCGTCGTCGAGCGTGACGGGCACGGAGACCGCGAGCTCCCGGTCGGGCTGCCGCAGGATGCGGTACTCGCCCGGGGCGATCGAGGCCAGCCGCGCAGCCTCGTCGAAACTCGCCATCATCGTGGCGAACGGGTTCTCCGAATCGAGCTGCGGCGTAGTCGAGCTTACCTGCGGAGAGCTCATCGTGTGGTGGCTCCGCATCAGGCGTAGGTGCCGCGCATCTGGTACACGTTCGCGACGCGACCGACGGCGAGGATGTAAGAGCCGATGCGCAGCGATGCGTTGTGCTTGCGCGCGGTCTCCTCGACGGCGGCGAACGACGTGGTCATCACGTGTTCTAGACGCGAATTGACGACTTCCTCGGTCCAGAAGTAGCCGGCGCGGTCCTGCACCCATTCGAAGTAGGAGACCGTCACGCCGCCCGCGTTGGCGAGGATGTCGGGCACGACCATCACGCCGCGGCGCTCGAGGATTTGGTCGGCAAGCACGGTCGTCGGGCCGTTCGCGCCCTCGACGACGAGCTTGGCCTTGATGCGCTCGGCGTTCTTGCTGGTGAGCTGGTTCTCGGTCGCGGCGGGCACGAGCACGTCGCAGTCGAGTTCGAGCTGCGCGGCGCTCGGGATGTGCTCGGCCTTCGCGTAGCCCTCGAGCTTCTTGTTCTGCTTGAGGTAGGCGAGCACGTCGGGGATGTCGAGCCCCTTCTCGTTGTGGATCGCGCCGTAGATATCGCTGATCGACACGACCTTCATGCCCTCGCGCGCGAGCAGCATCGCGCCGATGCCGCCCACGTTGCCCGAGCCCTGCACGACCACGCGCGCGTTCTCCGGGCGCAGGCCGAGCTTCTTCAGCGCTTCGCGGGTCACGATCATCACGCCGCGGCCGGTCGCTTCCGTGCGGCCCTTCGAGCCGCCGAGCGCCAGCGGCTTGCCCGTGACGATGGCCGGCTCGGTGCGGCGCACGTGCATCGACCACGTGTCCATGAGCCACGCCATGGTCTGCTCGTTGGTGTTGACGTCCGGAGCGGGCACGTCGCGGTCAGGACCGAGCAGGTCCATGATGCCGGTGGTGTAGCGACGGGTGATGCGCTCGAGCTCGCCCTTCGACAGCTGGCGCGGATCGCAGATCACGCCGCCCTTGCCGCCGCCGAACGGCACGTCGACGACCGAGCACTTCCACGTCATCCACGCCGCGAGCGCGCGTACCTCGTCGAGGTGCACGTCGGGCGCGTAGCGGATGCCGCCCTTGCACGGACCGCGCGAGAAGTTGTGCTGCACGCGGTAGCCCGTGAAGACCTTGAGCTTGCCGCTGTCCATCATCACCGGGATGGCGACCGTGAGTTCCTTGTCCGGCGTCCGCAGCACCTCGCGCAGGCCTTCGTCGAGTCCGAGCTTGTCGGACGCGACATCGAAGCGCTGGGCCATGGCCTGGAAGGGGTTGAACTCGTCCATCGGGGCTTTGACTTTGGGAGCGGTCGACATGGTCTTCGTGGTCCGCCTCGGCGCGCGCCGCGGGCGGTCTCGTTGGGGCTTCGAAATCGGAGTCCCGTGTCGGTCCGCGCGGGGCCCCTCTGGGGCCTTCGCAGAGTCACGGGCCAAAGATTGAAGCCTCCGCGAGGCCCCTTGAGAATCCCCGAGCCCGTTTCGGGCCCGCGCGACCGTTCCAGACCCGCACGAGAGGCTTCGCGGTTGCAGGGACGGCCCGCGGCTGGTGCCATGTCGTCCCATGGGCTCCACGACGCGTCCGAGCGAGGCTGAGTGCGCCGGCACGGGGCCGGGCGGGGGGCGCGCGTGGGTCGGGCGTGAGCTGCCCGGCGCGGCCCGGGAGCCGCGCGGCTTGTTGCGGGACATCTTCCTGGCGCAGCCCGAGGCAACTCTGCGCGCCTTGGCTGGTCGCGCGACCTTCCGCTGGCCCGCGGACCCGAGCGTGGTCGTCAAGCGCTACTCCGCTCAGGACTGGCGCGACCTGTGGCACGACCTCGTGCGCGGTCGCGCGCGCTCCATCGCCCAGCGCGAGGCCGACAACCTGCGCGAGCTCGCGCGCGCCGGCATGGCCGTGCCGCGCCCACTCGGCTGGTGCGACTCCGGCGCGCTCGGCGCCCGCAGCGCGATGTGGATGGAGCATCTCGAGCACTGCGGCTCGTTGCGGGACCTCGCCGTCCGCGCGCCTGCCGCCGCAGCACGATTCGTCCCCGAGCTCGCGCGCGCGGTCGGGCGCCTGCACACGCAAGGCTGGTATCACCGCGACTTGTACCTCGCGCACTGGCTCGTGACGGGCGTGGGCCTCGCACTCGTCGACGTCGGTCGTGTGCGCCGTGAGCGCGCGCCCCGAGAGCGCTGGTTCGTCAAGGACCTCGCCGCTCTGCTGTACTCCTGCCCGGCGACCGTGTCCGCGCACGCCCGCCTGCGGTTCCTCGTGCTCTATCTCGACGCGCGCGAGATCTCATCGCACGATGCGCGCCGCAGCTTCGCGCGCGCCGTGCTCGCGAAGGCTGCCCGCATCGCCGCGCACGTTCCGCGCTGGCGTGACCCCGTCACCGGCCAATGATCGAACGCCTCGAGCATCTCGCGATCTGCGTTCCCAACTGGGTGGGGGACCTCGCGATGGCGACGCCGGTACTCGAGGCCGCGCTTACGAGCGCGCACGTCGCTCGCACGAGCATCCTCGTGCGCAAGCACCTTGCGCCGCTGCTCGCCGATGGACCTTGCGCTCCGCATGTGCGAGCCCATGGGGCGCGCGAGGAGACCCAGCTCCTGCGCGAGCTCGCTCCGGATGCGGTTCTCCTGCTCTCCAACTCCTTTGGCAGCGCGTGGCGCGCGTGGCGCGCGGGCGTGGCGACGCGCATGGGGAGCGCCCTCTCGCAGCGCCGCTGGCTGCTCACGCACGCAGTCGTGCCGCCCGCGCGCGACGGCCGCCGCGCGCCGATCCCGACCGCGCACCTCCTGCGCGACGTCGCCGGCCTCGCCGGCATCACGCTCGACTCGATCCATCCGCGCCTGCATGTGCGACAGGAGCTGCGTGAGCGCCAGCGCGCGACCCTGCGCGAGCTCGGCGTCGCCCTCGAGCGCGGCTACATCGTGTGCTGCCCCGGAGCCGCCTTCGGTGCAGCGAAGCTGTGGCCCGCGGATCGCTTCGCGGCCGCGCTCGATCGCCTGCACGACGAGCTCGGGCTGCAGAGCGTCGTCAGCGGCGGACCGGGCGAAGAGTCGCTGATCGGCGCTGTGTGCGCGGCCTCGCGGCGCGGCGCGATTTCGCTCGGCAAGTCGGAGCGCAACCTCGAGACGCTGAAAGCGCTCGTTGCGGATGCGCGCCTGCTCGTCGTCGGCGATTCCGGTCCGCGCTGGGTCGCAGCGGCGTTCGACGTTCCATGCGTGACGATCATGGGGCCCAACATCCCGGAGCTCACCGCGACGTCGCTGGAGCTCGCCGAGGTCGTGCGCATCGACCTCGAGTGCTCGCCGTGCATGGAGCGCACGTGTCCGCTCGGGCACCACCGCTGCATGACGGGCATCGAGCCCGCACGTGTGGTCGCGGCGGCGCATCGCGTGCTCGAGCGCGCACGCGCGGGAGCGTTCGCGTGAGCGTGCGCCTGCGCGGCGGCGAGCGCGTTCTCGTGCGCGTACCCGACTGGCTCGGCGACCTCGTGATGGCGGAGCCGGCGCTGCGCGCGCTGCACGCACGCTGCGGCCCGCTGACGCTCGCCGGCAAGCCGCGCCTGATGGAAGTGCTCGGAGATGCGCTGCCGGGCTGCCCGCGCGTCGATGCGGCGCACGCAGCGCACTGGCGTGGTCACGACGTCGCCGTGCTGCTCGTCAACTCGTTTCGCAGCGCCTGGATCGCTCGTCGCGCGGCAATCTCTCGCGTCCTTGGCTGGTCCCGCGACGCACGCGGCTGGCTGCTCTCGGAGGCCTTCGAACCGGCACTCGAACGCGGCGCCGCGCCGGTCGGCATCGGCACGGTGGGGCGTGGAGCGCGCTACTTGCCTCGGCCCTTCGGCAACACGTGCGTCGAGCTCGTGCAATGGCTCGGCGTGACCGTGAACGATCCGCGACCGCGACTCGCGGCGAGTGCGACGGCGCGCGCACGCGCGTCGCGACGACTCTCGGGCCTCGGGCTCACGGAAACGGATCGTTTCACGCTGGTGAACGCTGGCGGGCGCCCCGGCTCCGCGAAGGCCTATCCCGTCGAACAGTGGATCGAGGCGTTGCGGCTGCATTCCGAGCCGCTCTTGCTGGTGTGCGGGCCCGGCGAAGAGACCTCCGTGCGCGAGATCGCCGCCGCGCTGCCGAACGCGCACGCTTGCGTCGACGAGGTCGCGGGACTGCCCGAGCTGGTGGCGCTCTGCGAGCGCGCCTCGCTCGTCCTCACTGCCGACAGTGGCCCGCGCCACGTGGCCGCGGCGGTGGGCACGCCGCTCGCCGTGGTGTGCGGCCCGACCGATCCGCGCCACACCGCGGACTTCACCGAGCGCACGCGCCTCGCTCGCGCGCTCGTCGCGTGCGGGCCCTGCCATCGCGAGACGTGCCCCAACACGGGTGAGTCGCACCTGCGTTGCATGCGCTCCGTCCGTTTCCCCGAGCTCGGAGCGCTCTCGTGAGCTTCGACACGCAGCGCTGGACGTTCGCCGACACGCTCTGGGCGCTCGGCCTCGGACTTGCGGCGTTCGCGTTGCGCGCGCTGTTCCTGTTCGGAAGCGAGGGAGCGGGCTGGCCGCACTCGGCGCTCTACGAGGGGGACGCTCCGGTCTGGATCCAGTGGGCACGCGCGCTGCGGGCGGGGCAGCCGTTCGAATTCGACTTGCCGGTGCGTGCGCCGGGCATGGCGTTCCTGATCGAGAGCCTCGGCGGCGACCTGCGCGCGCCTTTCTCGGGACTCAAGCTCGCGCTGTGCGCGCTCGGTGGAGCGACGGCAGGGCTGCTGTTCGTCGGCCTGCGCGCGTGGGCGACGCCGCGGCAAGCCGTGCTCGCATCCGGGCTGCTCGCGCTTTCGTTTGGCCAGTACGAGCTCGCGACGTCGCTCAACAACGAAGCGCCGTACCTGTTCCTCGTCGTCGGGGCGCTCGCCCTACATGGTTGGACGCTCGAGCGACGCACGTTCTCGGTCGCGCTGCTGCTCGGCGCGCTGCACGGCTGCGCGAACCTGCTGCGCTCCGAGCACCTCGCCTTCGTCGCGCTCCTGCTGGCCTTCGAGGTGCTGCGATTACGCGCGGAGTGGCTCCGTGTGCTGGGGCGCGCAGCGCTGACGGGGCTTGGGCTCGTGGCGGTCTCCGCTCCGTGGATGCTCCGCAGTCATGCGGCGCTCGAGCGCTTCAACACCGCTGAGGCGCGTCCGATTCCGTGGCAAGCCGCGCGTCCACCGTGGAGTCCCGAGGCACGAGCGGCCCTGCAGCGACTCCCCGCGTTCTGTCGCGAGGGAATCTTTCTGATGCTGACTGACCGCGTGGGACGCGCGAGCGCCGCGCGCGTCGAACAGGCGGACCTCGCGCGGCTCCTCGACGAGACCTTCGGCTACCGGCCGGAGCCGCTCGAGCTCTGGACGCTCTCCTCGGCCAAGGGGCGACTCGACTTCGCTCTCGCGAACGAGCTCTCTGGCGACGGCGGATTCGCGCGCACCGCCCTTGCCGACGAGTTCGACAACGACCCGCCGTTCGCGTTCGGGCGTCCTTCGCACTTGCGGCTGTGGCTGCACGGCTACGGCATCGTGTGGGAGCGCGTGCGCGCCGAGCCGGCGGCATGGTGCGCGCTCGCGGGTCGCAAGCTCGCTCGCTTCTGCGACGGACTTTTCTTGGGCTTCGGCGCTTCGAACTCGCCGCTCGGCCTTGAACTCGCTCGCGCTCCTGTCGACCTCGCCGTGGCGCGCCCGCGCTCGCTCGGCTGGTGGTCGGTCTGCATCGCCGCGGGTCTCGCTGGGGGCGTGCTCGCCATCCGACGACGCGTGGGCCTCGACTGGATGCTGTGGCTCGCGTTCAAGCTGCTGATCACGCTCGCCTTCTATGGCTACGCTCGACAGGGTGTGACGGCGCAGGTCGGGTTGTACGTCTTCGCGGCGCTCGCGCTGGACGCGCTGCTGGCCCTCGTCCCGATGCACCTCTCGCAGTGGTTGGTGCGCCCCGTCGTGTTCATTGCGCTGCTTTTCGCGACGGGGAGCGTGCTCGACTCGCTCGACGAGCGACGTTTCGACGTCCGACCGCTGGCGGGAGCGCGCGTCCTTCCTGCCCAGCAGTGGGGCTCGGGTGGATTTGAGTGCCAAGATCCGATCGAACTTTCGCCGGCGCCGGAGCGAGCGATGGGGGCACTGTGAAGCGTGCGCTCTGGGTCGCGTCGCTCGTACTCGTCGCGCTCGCCGCGGCGTTCGCGCGCCACGTTCAGCATCGTAAGGTGCAGCTCGCGGGCAGCCCGACTTGGATCACCACCGATCCCGACAGCCTGCATCAGCTCCGACGCATCGAGCGCATCTTCGAGGAAGGTCCACCGACGGCCGAGTTCGATGCGCTCGAATCGTGGCCGCGCGGAAGCGCGATCCCTGCGCCACCGTACTACCCGTTGGTCGCGTGGGCTGCGCTCGCTCCGCTTGCGCCATCGGACGCGTTGGAGCGCAAGCCGTGGTTGGAGCGCGCCGCTTGCACGCTGCCTGCTCTGTTCGCCGTGCTCACCGCTCTCGCAGCGGCGTGGGCCGCGCGCGGCATGCTCGGCGACGCGGCCGGCTTGTTCGCGGGTCTGTGCTTTGCCGTTGCACCCGGCGCGATCCAGCGTTCCTGTGTGGGGAATGGCGACTACCACAGCTGGTCCACGTTGCTCGCCGTGCTGCAGCTCGGACTGCTCGCTGCTGCTTGCGCTCGCGGTGTGTTCGACGATCGAGCTCGCTCGCTGCGCTGGGGCGTCGCGCTGGGGCTGCTGTACGGTCTCGCGATCGGCTCGTGGACGCCGGCGCTCCTGCAGCTCGTCGTCGCGGACGCGGCGCTCGGCGTTTGGATCGTCCAGCACGTGCGAAGCGCGCGTTTCTCGCACCTCGCGCGCTTCGGTCTCGCGCTGCATCTCGCAGCCGCGCTCGCCGTGCTGCCCGCGGTGTTCTGGAGCCCCTGGCGCACGACGCACCCGTGGCTGCTCGTGAACCTCTCGTGGTCGCACGTGGCCTTCCCGTTACTCGGCGCATTCGTATTCGCGCCGCTCGTCCCGAGCGCTCGCGCGCCGTGGACACGCAATTATCCTTGGCTCGTCGCTGCATCGCTCACGTTGCTCGGCTGCGCGCTCGCGGCGAGCGGCGCAGGTCCCGGCCCTGCGCTGCGCGAGGCCTTCGCGTGGCTCGGCGCCGAGACGACCTTCATGGGTCAAGTCGCGGAGTCCGCGCCGTTGGTGGGACCGGGAGCGGGCTGGAAAGTCACGCTGCTCCTCGGCTTCGGCGCCCTGCTCGCGCCGCTGGCGCTGTCGTTGCTCGTGCGCCGCTCGCTCGGGCGCGCCGAGTTCGTGCCGTGGGCCGTTGCGCTAGCTGCGTTCGGCTGCATGGCCGCGTCGCAACTACGCTTCGCCGAGCTCGCGGTCGTTCCGCTCGCGCTCGGCCTGTGGTGTGCGCTGCCTGCGCGTGTCGCGTCAGCTCCTTACGCACTCGCTCTCGCCGCCATCGCGGCGCTCGCGCTGCACGGACAGGGCGTCGCCTCCACCGCGCGTCGCTTCTGGAACGATCCGCCCTTCGGCGATTTCGTCGCCAAGCGTTCCGCGCGCCGCTGCGCGGACTGGCTCGCGACGAACTCGCAGCCGGGCGAGTGCGCGCTCGCGCTGTGGGGTCAGGGCCATGCGATCACGTGGTCCGCCGCGCGTCCCATCGTCGCGTCGCCCTACGGCTCGTACGTCGGCGAAGAGGAGTTCCTCGACAGCTTCCGCTTCTTCGCAAGCTCGGACCGTGCCTCCGCGGAAGCGCTGCTTGCGCGCCGCGACGTGCGCTACGTACTCGTGACGAGCGACCTCGACGAGCAGTGGGCCACGATCGCGCGCGCCGTGGGCTCGGACGCGAGCGCGGAAGGCCTGCGCGGCTCGCTCGTGCCGAGCCTGCTGCTGCAAGGCGAGCCCGTGCCGTTCCTGCGGCTCGTGCACGTGCCCGACGAGGTCGACGAGCGCCGCGCGCGCACGGGTGGCGGCCCGCGCGAGCCCGGCGGCCTGCTCTATGAGCGCGTCGCCGGCGCGCGCGTCGAAGTGCGCGGCCAGCCGGGTGAACCGCTCGAGCTCTTCGCGAACCTGCGCGGCGGCAACTGGACGCTCGGCTATCGCGCTCGTGCCGTGGTCGGCTCCGACGGAGTCGCGCGTCTGCGTGTGCCCTACAGCGACACGGGCGCGGGCTCCGTGCGCGTGGAGGGCGGCCTCCAAGCGCGGCTCGGCGGCCGCGCGCTCAGCCTGCGCATCGCCGAGTCCGACGTTCGCTCCGGTGCGCTCGTGCGCGTCGAGTAGCGCGCCCTCGCGGGGCCGCCGCTATCCTCTGCGCCCCATGAGCTATATCGACGACTTCCCGTCCGACGTCCCCGACCAGCCGGAACTCGTCTCCTGCGAGCGCGACGGCGACATCGTGACGCTGACGATCCAGCGTCCCGAGGTGATGAACTGCCTCTCGTTCCCGACGCTGCGGCGCCTGCGCAAGCTGTGCCATGAGCTCAAGGGCGACACGAGCGTGCGCGCGGTCCTCATCACCGGCGGTGGCGACAAGGCCTTCGGCGCCGGCGCGGACCTGAAGGAGCGCAAGACGATGCCCATGGATCGCGTGCCGCACTTCGTGAAGAACATTCGGCGCGTGATGGACGACGTCGAGGCGCTGCCCCAGCCGACGATCGGCCTGATCAACGGCTTCGCCTTCGGCGGCGGCACCGAGCTCCTGCTCGCCTGCGACCTGCGTATCGCCGCGCCGCATGCGCAGCTCGGCCTGACCGAGACCTCGCTCGCGATCATCCCCGGTGCCGGCGGCACGCAGCGTCTGCCGCGCCTGATCGGGAAGTCGCGCG
>SXKQ01000006.1 GCA_005778045.1 Planctomycetia bacterium | reverse complement strand
GATGACGTCGCTGGCCTTCATCCTCGGCGTGCTCCCGCTCGTGACGGCGTCGGGGGCAGGTGCCGCAGGACGACACTCGATCGGCACGAGCGTCCTGGGCGGGATGATGGCGGCGACCGTGCTCGCGATCTTCTTCGTGCCGCTCTACTTCAAGCTGCTGCAGCGCGATCGACCCGCGAAGCCCTCGAGCGAGAACTAGCGACGCATTCCCACGGTCAGCAGCAGGTCGCGCTTGCTGAGCGTGCCCATGAGCACGCGTCCGCCCTGCCCGTCGACGACGGGCAGGCGCTCGCCGTAGTGCAGCATGAGCTTGTCGAGCGCCACGCCGACGGTGGAGTCGAGCTCGAGGTAGGGGAACTCGGGGTCCATCAGCTCGGACGCGATCACGAGGCGGGCGAGGGCCGGCTCGGCCATCGAGCCCTTGATGTCGTGCAGGCTGATGGCGCCGAGGAAGCGATTCTCGTTGTCGACCACGTACACGTAGTTGTGGCGGTGGTTCACGAAGTGCGTCACGAGATCCGCGAATGGCGTGTCGTGGCGCACGGTGACCGGCGGGGGACGGACGAGCTCGCGGATCGTGGCGTCCTCGGGCCGAGCGAGCGTCGCGCGCGGGCCTTGGGTCGCGAGGCGCGGCGCGTACATCGACTTGGGCTCGATCGCGCGCGCGGTGTAGTACGCGACCACGCAGGCGAGCATCAACGGCAGCACGATGCCGTAGTCGCGCGTCATCTCGAACAGCATCAGGATCGCCGTGAGTGGCGCGTGCGTCACTCCCGCGAGGAAGGAGCCCATGCCGACGAGCGCATAGGCGCTCGGGCTCGCGCTGTGCACCGGCATCTGGGCGTGGACGAGCTGGCCAAACAGCGCGCCAAACGCGGCGCCCACGAAGAGCGTCGGCGTGAATACGCCGCCGACGGCTCCCGAGCCCACGGTCGCGATGGTCGCCGCGAGCTTGCACACGAGCACCATCGCGACGCTCTGCCAGATCCACTTCGAGCCGAGGATCGCGTCGATGGAGGAATAGCCGTTGCCCCAGACCTGCGGGATGTAGAGCGAGAAGATGCCGACGATCGCGCCGCCGACAGCAAGGCGCATGGGAAGCGCGGGCACCGCCGCGACGAAGATCGCCTCGCTGTCGCGCAGCGAGCGCACGAACCACGGTGCGGCCGCGCCGAGAAGCATGCCGAGCACCATGTAGGGCCCGAGCTCGAGGTAGCTCACGAGCTCGAACTGCGGGATCTCGAACAGCGGGGCACCGCCGAGCAGCGCGCGCGTTGCGAGCGTGGAGACGACCGACGCGAAGACCAGCGGCCCGAAGCTCTCCATCGCGATCGTGCCCAGCACGATCTCCGCCACGAACAGAGCGCCCGCGATGGGGACGTTGTAGGCGCTGGCGATACCGGCCGCGGCGCCGCAGGCGACGAGCAGCTGCAGGCGTGGACGGGGCAGGTTGCGACGACGCCCCATCCAGGAGGCGAGCATCGACGACAATTGGGCCATCGCGCCCTCGCGACCGATCGAGCCGCCGCTGGCGACGCTGAAGAGCGACGCCGTGCTCTTCACAAGGCTCGGCCGCACGCGGATCGTGCCGTCCCCGAGCGAGACCGCTTCCATGTAGTCGGTCGACGGCTGCCCCTGCGCCAAGTGCGCGCCGAAGCGGATCACGAGTCCAGCCGCGAGGCCGCCAATGGCGGGGATTGCGATGCGCTCCCAGGGCAGGACGGACTGCGCGCCGGCTACGAGATCCCCTTCGACGCCGAAGGCGAGCTCCTGCACGAGCTGCGCGAGCCAGCGGAAGGCCACCGACACGAGCGCGCCACACAGACCGACGATACCGGCCCACACGAGCGTGAGCTGCAGGTCGCTGGGGCGCAGGGCCTCGACGAGGCGCAATCGCAGGGCGCGGCGCATGCGGGGCGGGAGTCTAGCAGGGGGCGCCCCGCGCGGCGGCTAGGCGCAGTCCGAGCGTTCGCCGAGGCCGCGCAGCAGCTTGCGACGGGCTCGATCGAAGCGACTGCGGTGTGCCGAGTCTGTGCCGCCGAGCCGAACCGCTATCTCGAGGAAATCGCAGTGCTCGTAGACGTGCATCACGACGACCTTGCGCTCGAGCGTGTCGAGGCGAGCGAGATGGCGCTCAACCTGCTCACGACTCGAGACCTCGAGGCTCGGCGTGCGCGGGTCGCGCTCGCGCAGCTGGAACGGGGTGCACGAGTCCGTCAGCGGCTCGTGCATGGCGCGTCCGCCCCGCTTCTGCGCGAGGCGTCGGCCCTGCTCGTCGGCGATGACGCTGTCGATCATCGAACGCACATAGCCGCGGAACGAACCCACGCCGCGCGACTCGAAGCGCCCCGACCGCACCGTCTCGCTGCGCAGTGCTCGCATCAGCGCATCGTTGGCGATGTCTTGGGCCGTGAGTTCGAGGCCACTGCGACGAAAGCGCGGGTTCGCCTGCACCGCGCGCTCGAGCCACACCAGCAACTGATGCAGCGCAGCGCCGGGATCCGGACGACGGACGATCTCGATCGTGGACAAGTCGGGGGCGAGGGGCGCGAGCGGCATCGGGCGGCACAGCCGGGCCGGATGCTAGCGCGTTCTCTCAGCTGCGCGACTGCTCCAAATTCTCAATATCCCGTCCGCTCCGCCGGTGGAGAGCTCGCGGCCATCCGGGCTCCAGTCCAAGCTGCCCAGCCAGCCTTCCTCGTCGCGCATCCAAAGCACGCACTCGCCGCTCTGGGTATCCCACAAGCGCACCCGCCCGTTCTCGTCCGCGCTTGCCAGCCGCTGGCCGTCCGGCGACCACTCCAGTTCGAGTACCCCCATCTCGTGGCCGATGAGCTCACGCTCGACCTCGCCCGTCTCGGGATCCCAGAGCAGGACGGTCGTGCGCACGGTGTGGTCCCAGTCCGCTGCGCAGGACGCGATCCGGCGCCCGTCGGGCGACCAGCGCGCGGCCCGCACCGGTTGTCCGTGGGCCGAGAAGACGCGCTCGCAGGCGCCGTTCGAGAGGTTCCAGAGGCGCACCGTGCCGTCGAAGCCTGCGCTGGCGAGCCGGCGGCCGTCGGGGGAGAGGTCGATGGAGTTCACCCGCGGGTGCGCGTGAGCGCCCAGACGCAGCCGCAGCTGGCCCGTCAGCGCATCCCAGAGCTCGACGGTGCCGTTGTGGCGGGCGAGAGCCAGCGTGCGAGAATCCGAGAGGAAGGCGAGCTCGAGCACGGAGGCCGAGGGCGCGAGGAACGAAGCGACACGCTGGTAGGTGCGGGCGTCGTGCAGGTGGAAACCGCTGACCTTGCCGTATTCCGGGGGGTACCAGCTGTCGGCGGTCGCAATCCAGCGGCCATCCGGACTCCACGACACGGAATAGCAGCCCATGCCCTGCTTCGGCGCGCTGTCCGCAAGGCTCTCGCCGCTGCGCCGATCGAACACACGCAGGCGGCCGTCGCGACATCCCGTGGCAAGGCGCTCGCCATCCGGAGCGTATTCAAGGTCCAGCACCCAGTGGGGGTGGGGCACACGCCGGATCCCGGTATCGCTTGCGAGGTCCCACTCGCGCATGGTCCCGTCGAGCGAGGCGGTCAGCACCCGACCGCTGGCGAGGAAGCTCACGAACGTGATGCGGTCCCGATGGCCAAAGCGCTGGCCCAGGTGCGCGCCATCGCGCGCATCCCACACATGCAGGCTGCGATCCCAGCCGCCGCTCGCCAGCAGCGCTCCACCGGGCGCGAAGGCGACGGACGTACCCGGGAACGGTCGCCCCTCGGGCCCCTTGTGCTGGACGCTCCAGAGGGGCTCGCGAACGAACAGCCGACGCATCGAGAGCGTCCCGTCCCAGGAGAGCAGCGCCAAAGAATCGCCGCCGGGCGAGAGCTCGATGTCGTACAGGCGCTCGCCCTGATCGCCGCAGCGGCCGAGCCACGCTCCCGACAGGCCGTCGATCAAGGTCGCGGATTGACCGCGATCCGTCGAGGCAGCCGCCCCGATCAGGGCCAACCGAGTTCCGGGCAGGAACGTGCTCGCAAGCGCACGGCCTTCGCGCCGCCAGAGCCGCGCGAGCAGGGGCTCGTCGAGCAGCCAGCCTTGGTAGACACGCTTGTGATCCCCATGTCCCGAGATCACGAGCCGACCGTCGTCCGAGCAGGACAGCGTGGCGACCGAGTCGACGCCCGCAGGGCTCTTCGCGAGCCGCTCGCCCGAGAGAGTGAAGACTTCAACCGCGCCATCGTCGCGACCGACGAAGCAGCGCTCCGCCGCGGGAGCGATGACGAGCGCTGTCGCCGCGCCCGTCTCGACGCGCCACTCGCGCAAGCACGCGCCTGTCGCGACATCGTGCCAGCGCACGGAGCCATCCGCGCACGCGACGACGAGCGCGGGAGGCTCGGCGAGCAGCTGCGCGGCGTGAATGCTCGCGCCCAAGTCGGCGAGCACGCGCTCGCTGGAATCGACGCGCAGCGCGAGGTGCCGCCACTCCCAGTCCGCCTGCTTCTCCGGCGTCTCGTCGAGCATGCGCTGCGCCATCAGAAGTTCGCCGGAATCCGCAGCACTGGCTGCGGCGATCATGCGGGCGTTGCGCTCGGATTCGAGCGCGAGCTCACGACTTGCATCCGCGGCGACGCGCGCGCGACTCAGTTTCTCGTTGGCCCGCGCCGTCCAGAGCGCCACGGCGACAGAACCGACGAGCACCGCGGCGAGGCTCGCTGCCGCCAGCCGATTGCGCCGCATCCACTTTCCGAATTCCGCCAGCGCGCCCTGTGCGTGAGCGCGCACGACGCGACCATCGAGCCACGCATGCAGGTCCTGCGCGAGGTCGCGTGCATCCGTGTAGCGCATGCTCGACTCGCGCGACATCGCGCGTTCGCAGATCGAGACGAGTTCCGAATCCGCGTCGGGAGCGATCGTCGCGAGCGGCTCCGGCGGCCCAGCGAGGACACGCTCGATCGTCGTGGCGTCCGTCGATCCAACCGAGGTTGGAACGCGACCGTAGGGCGGCTCACCGCAGAGCACCTGATAGAGCACCGCACCGAGGCTGTAGACGTCCGTGTGCGGGTGCGGCGCCGAGAGACCGAGCGCCTGCTCGGGCGCCATGAAGGCCGGCGTTCCGACGATCACTCCGCTGGCAGTACGCAGGCCTTCGTCGAGAGCGAGGTCCTCATCCTCGCCATCGGGCGTCGGCGAGTCGGACGCGTCGAGTCGCCGGGCCACGCCCCAGTCGAGCAGATAGATCTCACCGAAGCGTCCCACCTTGATGTTCGAAGGCTTGATGTCGCGGTGGATCACGCGCTGGTCGTGCGCGAAGGCCACCGCCTCGCACACTCCGAGCAAGGCGCGCACGACGCGCGGCAACGTCCAGACAGGGTCTCCGTTGCAAGAGAGCTCGATCACCTCCGCAAAGGTCGGCCCCGGCACGCGCTGCATCGTGAAATACAGTCGGCCAGCCGGATCGAAGCCGAAGTGATGCACCGGCACGATCGACGGATGCTCGAGCGAGCCCGTGATGCGTGCCTCATCGATGAAGCGCCGCACCTGTGTCGCAGTCGGATCGCGGTCAGGATCTCCGTGGGGAGCGAGCCGCTTGAGCGCGAGTTCGCGCTTCAGCGCCGGATCCCACGCGCGCAGGATCTCGCTCATGCCGCCGCGCGCGAGCTCGTCGAGCTCGACGAAGCGCGGCGAAAGGCCCTGCGTGTCGTTCTCGATCTCCGCAAGCAACTCCGCGCGCAGCCCTTCCGAGCCCGCCGGCTCCAGCAGTCCGGCAAGCAGCTTGCCGGCCCCGGCCGCGGAATCCTGCGCAAGCGAGCGCAAGTTCTCGAGCAGCGCGAAGCGCTGCCGCAGGGCCGCGCCCAACTCCGGAGTGAGCGCCTCCACTCGCCGCAACTCCGACTCGATCGCGGCGGGATCCCCGAGCGCATAGATGCGCTCGTACTCGGCGGCGAGATCCTCGATGGAGGGCTGCGAGGGCGACATGGGCGAGCGGTGATTGTCCGCTCAGGGGCTCAAAACGACGAGCTGGCCCCAAACGCTCGCGGGCAGGCGCCGGGCTCCCTCGGACCCTCGGGCCTAGCTCTTGGCCGCTTCTGCGGGCTTGGCGGCCGGGAAGCGGCGGGTGGGGACCACCTCGCGGCGCTCGCGGCAGCGGACGCACTCGTCAAAGAAGCGCGTCTCGCCGCTGGGGGAGGCGTGCAGCACCTGACCGTCGTCCTTGGTGTTCCAAGCGATCTTGGGGTTATCCGTGACGGCAACCCAAGTGTGACCGAAAAGGCGGCAGAAGAAGTTCATGAACCTGCTCTAGGGCCCGAAGAGGCTAGCGGATCGCGGGGCCTCGGGATAGAGGGCCCTCAAGTCGCTCCAGTCCCTCCGCACAGCGAGGGGCCCCGGGCCGGGCAGCGAGGGCGGCGCGATAGAGCGAAGCCGCCTCCTCCGGGCGGCCGGTGTGCTCGCAGATCACGCCGAGGTTGAAGGCGGCAGCCCAGCCCCCGGCCGCCTCGGAGCGTTCGACGCCGCCCCGCGACGGACCCTGAGCGAGACAGGCGCGGAAGCCGAGCTCGGCGCTCGTCACGTCGCCACAGTCGAGGGCGAGCAGCACCGCGAGGAAGCGCGTGTCCGTGCGCTCCACCGCCATGCCGAGCGCGCCCTCGACGAGGGAGCGAGCTTGCTCGACGTGCCGGAGAGCGCGCAACGCCAGCGCACCCAGCTCGACCGCGTGCACGGCCCACTCGTCGGCGTCGCTGGAGAGATTCAACGCCCGCTCCAGCGCTTCGAGCGCGCGGGCATGCTCACCCGCGGCCGACAGCGTGCGGCCGTACTGGTACCAGCCGTAGCCATCCGTCGGATGAGCTTCGAGTTCGGCGGCGAGCAACTCGAGATTGCGGGCGAGCTTGCCGCGCCGCTCGACCGTCTCTCGGGCATAGCCGTGGTGGAGCACGGCGACACCCGTGTCCGCGCGCGGAGGCATCGAACCTGCGACAGTCCACTGCACGTGGATGCGACCTTCGTAACGCCCCAGCGGGTCGCAAGCGAAGAAACGCACGATATCCGCCTGCGAGGTCTCGCCACCTTCGAGTCGATTGCGAATGCACAGACGTCCGGCTCGGCCCTGCGAGGCCTGAACGAATGCCAGCAGGCGAGACCGCAGCTCCTCGGGCGCCTGCGCCGAGAGGTCGAGTTCCTCGTCGGCGTCGAGCACGAGAACCCAGTCCCCGCTCGCCAGCGCGATGGATGCGTTGCGGGCCGCGGCGAAGTCCGCCGTCCACGCCGCACGCCCGACGCGAGCTCCCAGTCGCGCCGCGAGCTCAGGGGTGCCGTCCGTCGAGCCCGTGTCGAGCACGCAGGTCTCGTCGACGACGCCTGCGACCGAGCGCAGGCAGCGCTCGAGGTTCTGGGCCTCGTCGCGCACGATCATGCACAAGCTGATGCGCGGCATGGGGGGGCTCATCGAACGTCTCCGGCCCTGTGCGTGCCACCGAATCGGGCCTTTCCCGCCCTTGAGGAACGCGCGTCAGCGCGCAACCGCGGCAGCGACGGCAGCGAGCAGCTGCGCCATCCGGTAAGGCTTGGGCAGGGACGTCGGCGCCGCGCCCGGCACGCCAACGAGCTGCGCGCCGGAAACCACAGTTCCCGTGCACAGGATCACCGGCAGAGACGCATCCCGTCGCCGCAGCTCCTGCAGCACTCCCTCGCCGTCGAGCAACGGAAGCGTCCAGTCGAGCAGCACGGCGCGCAGCTCGCCCGCGTTGCGCTCGTGGGCCGTCAGCGCCGCGAGCCCGTCGGCGGCGAGCACCACGCGATAGCCCGCTCGCGTGAGCATGACCTCGGCGATCGTGCGCAGGCTTTCCTCGTCGTCGACCACCAGCACGAGATCTCCTGCGCTCATCGACCGAAGTACTCCTTCAACTGCCGCCGCAGCTCCGCCGCCGCACGCGGATCGATGACGTCGAGCACCGCGAGTTCCTGAGTCGCGAGTTCGCAGCGACCCAGCGTGCAGCGGGCGAGCGCGAGGTTGAACAGCGCCGTGACGTTGCGCGAATCGAGCCGCAGCGCGGCCTCGTACAGCGGTATCGCATCCGCGACGTGCCCGAGCTGGTGCAGCGCATAGGCAGCATTCACGTTGGCTTCGAGGGAGCGCGGCTCCAGTTCGACCGCCTCGAGGAAGTTGGCGGCAGCCTCCTCCAGCTTGCCCTGCTGCGCGCGCACCTTGCCCATGTCGTTCAGCACCTGCGCCCGGGTGCGTTCCTTGCTCACGATGCGGGCGCGCGCGACGTCATCCGCGGCAAGGGTGAGCCCGCGCTCCACGTACAAGAGCTCGAGCGCCGTGAGATCCGTCTCGGGCACCGCCGTGCTCCAGCGTCCGGGGAACGGAGCCGCGCGCTGGCGCAGCTCTTCCGCGCGCGCGCCAAGTCGCGAGACGTCCACGAGCAAGGTCTCGACGTCGACCGGGCCCTTGTAGATCACGGCGATCCGACGCTCCCGGTCGACGAGAAAGCTCGTGGGCACCGGCGTGCGACGACGGCGATCCAGCACGCTCGCCTGCAAAGCATCGAGCGCCTCGAGCGCTTCGACGCTGGCGAAACCCGCATGGAAGGGCCACGAGACCCGCGTGAGCATCTCCAGCGCGGCCGACCGCGTCGCGGTCTCGTCGACGGAGAGTGCCAGCACCGAGAGCCCAGCGCTCTCCAGCTCGTCTCCGCGCGCCACGAACTGCTTCATCTCCGCCGCGCAGGGCGCGCACCAGCTCGCCCAGAGCGTGACGAGCAGCGGCGGCTCGATGCCCGTCTTGACGTCCGCGGCCTCGCCCTCGGGCGTGAGGATGGGAAGCGGAGGGAGCGGCAGGCGCGCGGCCAGCGGAACGCGCGCCACTTCGCTCGACAGCGCCGCTCGGGCTGCCCCAAGAGCCAGCGTCGGGGGCGCAGCGGGCTCGACCGTGCGCGCGACACCCGCGCCTTCTTCGAGCACGAAGCGTCCCGCGTCACCGGCGAGCGAGAAGTCCTCCCAGCCCGCCGTCGACGGCTTCGGCCAGCGCACGCGCACGCGCATCGCCTGCGCGCTTCCGAGTCCGAAGTGAACCCACTTGCTCGACTGGGCGAGGTATCCCTCGCCCGCGCGCAGACCCTGCACGAGCCGACGTCCATCGTCGAGCTCGAGCTCGACGCGCGCACCGATGGCGTCGCGGTTGCAGCTGCGTCCGCGCAGGGAGAACTCCAGCGTGCGCGCGGACCTGTCGCCCTGCTGCAGGAAGATCCGCAGGCGCGGCGAGTTGCGGCCGGAGATCACGAGGTCGGAACGCCCGTCGAGGTTCCAGTCGACGCGCGCGACGGCTCGCGTGTCATCGGGCAGGTCCAGCCCGCTCGGGCCCGAGGCCGTCACGAAGCGCCCATCGCGCGTGTTGAGGAACGCGCAGTCCTCTTCGCGTCCGCTCCACGAGTGGCCCTCGCGCAGCATGCGATGGATCGCGACCCAGCCGAGCTCGTAGCTCGCGCGCGCGGCCTGCTGGGCGGGAGTGGGGGAGAGCGACACGACCTGCCGCCAGAAGAAGCTTCACAAGTCGGCCGGGTCCTGTCCGGTGACGAAGCCGTTGGGCACGTACAGGTCCTGCCAGCCGTCCTCGTCGAGGTCGACGAAGAGCGAGCCCCAGGCCCAGCGCCCCATGGTGACGCCCGCGCGCTCGCTCATGTCCTCGAAGGTGCCGTCGCCGCGATTGCGGAACAGCGAGTTGCCGCGGGCATGGCGCTGGAATCCCGCGCGCGTCTGCGCATCGTCGCCCGCGTGGAACTTGCGCTGGTACGCCACGCGCTCGCCGGCCGACGAGAACATGTTGCTCACGTACAAGTCGAAGTCCCCGTCGCCGTCGTAGTCACCCCAGCTGACGCCCATGCCGGCCGCCATGTCCTCGACTCCGGCCGCGGCAGCGACGTCGCGGAACTGGCCGCTCTCGTTGCGATAGAGGTTGTTGCGACCGAAGTCGTTGGCGACGTAGCAGTCGAGGTCGCCGTCGTCGTCGTAGTCTTCCCAGCTCGCGGCGAAGCTGAAGCGCCGGTTGTTTTCCTCGAGGCCGCTCTCGCGCGTTGCGTCGACGAAGATCCACGCGGCCGCTGCAGGCGTGGCGTCGTTGCGCAGCAGCGTGTTGGGACGGCCGTTGTTGGCGTCGTGGTAAGGGAGCGGGGTGACGTTGGCGCTGTCGGGCAGGATGTAGCCGCAGCAGTACAGGTCGAGGTCGCCATCCGAGTCGTAGTCGACGGCGGAGAGCGAGGTGGTGCTCGGCGCGCTCGCGCGCGCGCGCTCAGTGAACTTGCCCGAGCCGTCGTTCTGGAGGAGCAGCACGTGCGGATCGAGCTCGACTGCGAGGTCCTGATCACCGTCGTTGTCGAAGTCTGCGAACAAGGCGCTACGCGAGGCATCGAGAAAATCGACGCCCGCGAGCGCGGCCGCGTCGCGCGCGGTGCCGTCCGCTTGGCGCAGGAACAGTCGGTTGGGCAGCCCGCCCGGCTGAGCGACGTAGAGATCGTCGAGGCCGTCACCGTTGGCGTCGCCGAGTGCGAAGCCCTCGTGCCCGATCAGCGACATACCGAGCGTGCGGTCGACGCGCGCGGCCCAGTGCTCCAGATCCGGCCGCAGCTGGGCCTCGAAGGCCTTGTCGGCGCCGAAGATCGCATCGGTAGCTTCCACGTAGAGCGGACTCGCCGCGCCGACGCGCTGCAGCTCCTCGTGGCGGTCCACTTCAATCTGTACCAGCCGCGGTAGCGCGTCCGCGGGCTCCTTCGGCAAGGCCGTCCAGCGCAACTCCCACGTGGCGTGCACCTGAACCGCGCCCTCCGCCTCGAAGCCCTTGGCATGCAGGTACGCGCGCGTGCGAACGAACTCGCCCTCGGGCTCGACCGAGAGCACCTTGAACTTCGCGGCAGAGCGCTCGCCGCCAAAGGCCGTCGCGAGCTCACGCAAGGCCGCCAGCACACCGGGAACTCCGACGTGCACGAGTTCACGCGAAGGAGAGTCGCTGCGGCAGGCCGCGAAGGAACTCCCGGCCATCGGCACGCTCTCGCAGGGGGGCCGCAGGTCCGCGCAGGCCGCGCGCTCGCCGAGGAGCGGGGCCAGAGCTTCCTCGCCGAGCTGCTCGGGATGCGCGAGCAGCTTGCCCAGCGCGGCGAGCTGCGCGCTCGCGCGCTCGTTGAAGAGCTCCGTGTCCCAGCCGTCGACGCGACTGTCGCGGCGGGCGTACTTGTCGTCGAACTCGGGACTGCGCAGCTCGCCACGCGGCGCCGGAAGTTCACCGAGAGACGGCTTCGCGGGTTCCTGCGGAAGCTCCGAGGCCGCCGGGGTCGTCGCGAGCGCCATCGGGGCCTGTGAACCCGCGCGCGGCTCTTCCGAGCACGCCGCGGCGACCCCCAAGAGAGACAGGAAGCCGAGAGCGAGCAGGCGGAGCTTCACGCGCGCAGATTCTAGTCCAAGGCGCAGCAGGAAGGGCACGCCCGGGGGGACTCGAACCCCCGACCAGCGGATTAGAAATCCGCTGCTCTATCCAGCTGAGCTACGGGCGCGCGTGGGTCGGGGGGATGGGACTCGAACCCACGACTCGGAGCACCCAAAGCTCCGCCTCTACCAACTGAGGTACCCCCCGTGTCCGGCGCGCAGGTTAGCGCCGGGGCGCACACGCCGCGAGAGGCCGCGGGCCTAAGGTGTGGCCCGGCGCCGCGTGGATCTCTAGTCTTTGGCCCAAGCGGTGGCCGCAGGTGCGGCCGGCGCAGCAGGGACACGCTCCATGAAAGTTCTGGTTGTAGGCGGTGGCGGGCGCGAGCACGCGCTGTGCTGGAAGATCGCTCAGTCTGCTCTCGTCGACGAGGTGATCTGCGCCCCGGGCAACGCCGGGACCGCGCGCGTGGCCCGCAACCTCGCGATCCCCGCCAACGACCTCGAGAAGCTCGTGCATGTGGCGACCCACGAGCGTGTGGGCCTGGTGGTGGTGGGGCCGGAAGAGCCCCTGTGCCTCGGGCTCGCCGATCGCCTGCGCGCGGCGGGCATCGCGGTCTTCGGCCCCGGCTCGTCCGGCGCGCGCCTCGAGGGCTCGAAGCTCTTCGCCAAGGAATTCCTCACGCGCCATCGCATCCCGACCGCCGCTTACCGGCGCTTCGACCGCTCGGGCACGGCCAAGGCCTATCTCGAGGGCTGTCGCACTTGGCCGCAAGTCATCAAGGCCGACGGGCTCGCCTCGGGCAAGGGCGTGTTCGTGGTCCACAGCGCCAAGGAAGGCTGCTCTGTGCTCGACGCGGTGATGGAGGAGCGCCGCCTCGGCGACGCGGGGCGCGAAGTCGCGATCGAGGAGTTCCTCCCCGGCGAGGAAGTCAGCGTGCTGGCGATCATCGATGGCGAGTCCCTGTGCGTGCTCGAACCGGTGATGGACCACAAGCAGGTAGGCGAAGGCGACGTCGGCCCGAACACCGGCGGCCTGGGTGTCTACTCGCCCGTCCCGCTGTTCGCGCGCCGCCTGCAGTGGCAGGTCGAGCAGAACATCCTGATCCCGACGCTGCACGGCCTGCGGCGCGACGAGATCGACTACAAGGGCGTGCTGTTCGTCGGCCTGATGCTGACCGAGGCCGGCCCGCGCGTCCTCGAATACAACTGCCGATTCGGCGATCCCGAGACGCAGGCCGTGATGCGGCGCTGGAAGGGCGACCTCGTGCCGTACCTGCTCGCCACGGCGAACGGAAAGCTCGCGGATCTCGAGTCGCCCGGCTGGGACGAGCGCACCTGCGTCGGCGTCGTAGGCGCGGCCGAGGGTTACCCGGGCACCTATCGCAAGGGCGACGTCATCACCGGTCTCGAGGACGCCGAGCGCATCGATGGCGCCGTGGTCTTCCATGCGGGCACCAAGACGGGCCCGGGTAGCAGCGTGCTCACCGACGGCGGGCGCATCCTGTGCGTCACCGCGCTCGGCGCCAGCGTCGAGGAGGCTCGCAAGGCGGCCTACGGCGCCTACGACGAGATCCGCTGGGACGGCAAGTTTTGCCGCCGCGACATCGGCGTGCGTCGCGCGCGCGCAACCGTGGTCGAAGGCTGAGCGAGCGGCGGCGCGCTCGGTATGCTTTTCTAGCAGGCAGCACCGTGAAGCACGACGCGATCCGCAAGTCGTTCGAGCGCTTCCTGCGCACGCGCGACCTCAAGCTCACTCCGCAGCGCTCCCGCATCTTCGAACGCGCCTTCTCGACGCACGAGCACTTCAGCGCCGAGATGCTCTACGACTGGCTGCGCAAGGAGGACGGCCCCAAGGTCTCGCGCGCGACGGTCTATCGCACGCTCGGCCTGCTGCTCGAGGGCGGCTTCATCCAGTCGCTCGATGTCGGGCGCGGCGAGCTGGTGTACGAGCACGTCACGGGCCACGAGCACCACGACCACATGGTGTGCCTAGCCTGCGGCAAGATCGAGGAATTCCACGACGAGCGCATCGAGGCTCTGCAGGCCGAAGCCTGCGCGAAGAAGGGCTTCGTCGTCGTGAGCCACGCCCACCGGCTCGTGGGCTATTGCCGCGGCTGCGCGCGCAAGGCGCGGAACGAGGACGCCGCGGAGCAGCGCTCGGGAAGTGACGCGGCCGCGGAGTAAAGCCCCGCGGCCGCGTGCAGACGGACATACCCGCGCGTGTGGGCCGCCGGCGCGTGACTACTTCGTCGTCATGCGGCGCACGAGGCGCTCGGTGATGATCTTGGCCATCTGGCCGTCGCTCATCGTGGCGAGGTACTTCTTGGCCGAAACCGTCATTTGGCAGCGGTCGATGTCGAGCGTCTCGATCGAGACGGTGACGATCGACTCGTCGATATTGGCCTTGGCGACGCGAGCGGCGTCATCCCACTCGATCAGTTCCTTGCTGTTCTCGGCGAGGAACTTCTTGGCGGTATTCCACGCCTCGCGCGAGTCGCAGCTCAGCTGCGTCACGTAGACGTTGCTGTCGAGCACGTTGTTGGCGGCGACGGCACCACCGGCGGCCGCGCCGACGGCGAGGCAACCGGGTAGGAGGGAGATGGAGAGCAGGGCGCAGATGGCAAAAGTACGCATGGCGTGAATTCCGAGGTGCAGTTCGTTGGAGAAGAGGTTGGAAGGTCGGTGGAGGACGCAGTGCGCGGCTAACGGGCCGCGCTGCCGGCGGCCTCCACCAGTCGTCGATAGAACTCGAGCCCCTCGCCCGCCTCGCGCGGACCCATGCGGGTCCAGCGCGGGTGGTTCCAGGGACTGAGATTGCGTTCCGGGTGCGGCATCAGCCCGAGCACGCGGCCCGTGGCGTCGCACAGACCCGCGATGGCGTCGGTCGAGCCATTGGGGAGCTCGGGATAGCGCGCGTCGCCACCGCTGGCGGTGACGTAGCGCAGGGCCACTTGCCCGTTCTTGTGCAGGCGCACGAGCGTGGCGGCATCCTTGAAGACCAGCCGCCCCTCGCCGTGGGCCACGGGCACCGGCCACAGCAGGCCGGGCTCGAGCCACGCGCATTTGGAGGGCTCGTTGCGCAGCGTCACCCAGCGGCACTCGTAGTGGCCTGACTCGTTCGCGGAGAGCGCGATCGAGCGCTTGTCGCCGCCCTTCGAGCGACCGTCGGAGTCGGGTCCCTCGAGCAAGCCGGTGTCGACGAGCGCCTGGAAGCCGTTGCCGACGCCGAGCACGAAGCCGCCGCGTGCGACAAAGGCCGCGAGCTCGCGGCCGAGGAACGTGCGCAGCTCGTGACCGAGGACGCGCCCGGCCGCGATGTCGTCACCGTAGCTGAAGCCACCCGGCAGCACGAGGATGCGCGCCGCGTCGAGCCGCGCGGGCTCGGCGCACAGCTTGTGCAGGTGCAGGAGCTCGGCGGTGGCGCCGCCGCGCTCGAGCGCGAGCTTGGTCTCGTGCTCGCAGTTGGTACCAGCGGTCCGCAGGACGATCGCGTGAGTGCTCATCCCTGGAATCCTCCCTGGTGCGCCGCGCGCAGCGCGTCGAGGCTCGCATCGACCACGACGTTGCCGCGCGTGCCGCGCACGACGAGGCGCCGTTCCGCGGTCACGCGACCGACGCGTGCACAGTCGAGGCCCGCGAGCACCCGCTCGAACTCGCCTGCGCGTTGCGCATCGACCTCGACGAGAAAGCGCGTGCAGGACTCGGAGAAGAGCCGCGTGGCGTCCGTGTCGTGGTGGGCGCCGATCGTTCCGCACGGCAAGGCCTTGAGATCCAGCTCGAGGCCGCGCTCGCCGGCGAAGGCGGCTTCGGCCGCTGCGACCGCGAGGCCGCCCTCGGAGAGATCGTGACACGCGCGCACAGCGCCCGCCGCGATCGCGCGGTGCAGCGCCTTGAGCGTGCGCGGCGCGAGAACGAGGTCGGGGCGCGGCACGCGGCCGCCCTCGACCTTCCCCAGCGCGAAGTAGTGCGAGCCGCCGAACTCGGCGTGGGTCATGCCGACGACGTACACCGGATTGCCGGCAGTCTTCAGGTCCATCGTCACCGCGCGGGCGACATCCGGAACGATCGCGAGCGCCGATACGAACAGGGTCGGCGGGATCGTGATGACCTCGTCGCCGACACGGAACTCGTTGTTGAGGCTGTCCTTGCCGGAGATGAACGGCGTGCCGAAGGCCTTGGCCGTCGCGTAGCAGGCGCGCGAGGCCTCGACGAGCTTGCCGAGTTCCGCAGGACGCGCGCAGTTGGCCCACGAGAAGTTGTCGAGGATCGCGGTGCGCTCCGGATCGCCGCCGACAGCGACCGCGTTGCGCAGCGCCTCGTCGATCGCGGCGCTCGCCATGGCCCACGGATCGAGCAGACCGTAGCCCGGATTCGCACCGCAGCCGAGAGCGATGCCCTTGCGCGAGTGGGGCAGCGGCTGCAGCACGGCGCCGTCGCCGGGACCGTCGTCACGCTCGCCGCACAGGGGCTTCGTCACGCCCATGGCCTGCACCTCGTGGTCGTACATGCGCACGATCCACTCCTTGCTCGCGATGTTGGGACTCTTGAGCAGCGCGAGCAGCGTCGCGTTCGCGTCCGCGCAGGGCGCGCAGGCCGGATCGTCGTTGCGCACGATCGGGCGCGTGGCCTTGCGCAGCCACTTGGGCGTGCCCTCGTGGAGGAAGTGCATGTCGAGCGAGCCGACGCTCGTGCCCGCGTAGGAGAGCTCGAGCTTGCCCGAGTCGGTGAACGTGCCGATCGCGGTGGCTTCGCAGTCCTCCGCCTCGAACGTCGCCAGCAGGGCCGCGAGGTTCTCGGGTTGCACGGCGAAGACCATGCGCTCCTGCGCCTCGCTGATCCAGATCTCGGCGGGAGAGAGGCCAGGGTACTTGAGCGGCACCTTCTCTAGCTCGACCTGCGCGCCGCAGTCCGCGCCCATCTCGCCAACGGCGCTCGACAGGCCGCCCGCGCCGCAGTCCGTCACCGCGCGGTAGAGCCCGAGATCGCGCGCCGCGAGCAGCGCATCGAGCACGCGCTTCTCCGTGATCGCATTGCCGATCTGCACGGCCGAGCTCGACACCACGACCGAGTCCTCGTGCAGCTCGGCCGAGGAGAACGTCGCGCCGTGGATGCCGTCGCGTCCCGTGCGACCGCCGGCGACGACGATGATGTCCCCGGGCTTCACTTCCTTCGCGGCACAGTGCGCGGGCATCAAGCCCACGGTGCCCGCGTACACGAGCGGATTGCCGACGTAGCGCGGGTCGACCCACACTCCGCCGTTCACCGTCGGGATGCCCATGCGATTGCCGTAGTCGCGCACGCCCGCGACGACGCCGCGCAGGATGCGGCGCGGATGCATGCAACCCTTGGGCAGGTCTTTCTCGGGCAAATCGAGCGGTCCGACGAAGAACGCGTCGGTATTCGCGATCGGCTTCGCGCCGAGGCCGACGCCGAGGATGTCGCGGATCACGCCGCCGACGCCCGTGCCCGAGCCACCGTAGGGATCGATCGCGCTCGGGTGGTTGTGCGTCTCGACCTTGAAGCACACGTGCCAGCCGGGCTCGAACTCGATCACGCCGGCGTTGTCGTGGAACACGCTGACGCACCACGGCTTCGCCAGCTCGAGCGTCGCAGCCTTGATCGTCGTCTTGAGCAGGTTCTCGATGCGCTCGCCGTCGTAGTCGATCACGCCCGCGAACGTCTTGTGCTTGCAGTGCTCGCTCCACGTCTGGGCGAGCGTCTCGAGCTCCGCCACCGTGGGCTCGCGGCCCGCGGCGACATAGTGGTCGCGGATGGCGCGCATCTCGACCAGCGTCAACGAGAGATGGCCGTCCTTCGAGATGCGCTCGAGCTCTACATCGCTCGCCTTGCACAGCGGGATCGAGCCGGCATCGCGTGCGGCGACGTTGCCCGGCAGCACGAAGTGCACGCCTTCGTCGCCGAGTCGCACTTCGTCGATCACGTCGTTGGCGAGAATCTTCGTGGCGACGAGCTCGAGCTCCGCGCGCGTCGGCTCGCCGAAGCACTCCCAAGCGGAAAACGTGAGCACGCGCGCACGCGTGGCGTCGCTGCAGCGCGCGAGCTTCGCGCGTTCGATCGCGCGCTCGACGGTGAGCGCCGCGGGGTCCATCACGCCCGGCTTGCGCGCCACGAGCACGCGACGCGCGCCCGGCGCGACGACGGGAGCAGCGCCCGGTCGCGTGATGCGACAGGTCTCGAGCACCGGATCGCACACGAGCTCGCTCGCGATGCGCGCGACCGAAGCCTCGTCGACATCCGGCGAGATCAAGTAGCCGCGTCCGTGGCGCAGGGAGCGCAGCGACACGACCCCGAGCTCACGCACCGCTGCGATGGCGCGCGCGCCATCGGGATCGTCGAGCCCTTCGCGCCGAAACACTTCGAGCCGCCACGCCATGGGCAGCGGATGGGTCGCGGACGAAGCGGGCGCGGGCACGGACATCGCCTTCTGGGACACGAGCGAGACAACCTCGGGAGGGCGCAACGAGTGGGAGCACCGAACCCCGCTGACACTAGGGGTGGGGGTTCAAGGCCGCCCTCGAGACCTCGAACGGGAGGGGAATCTACCCCACGGACGGCGGCGTCCCAAACGTCTGCTGACCATTCCGCCGCGGGATTTTGGGCGTAAATCCGGCCTCGGAGCCCGCCGGAGGGGTCCCGCGACGGGGTCGGGCGGGAAGCGGGGTTGCACTCGGGGCCGCACTGTTCCACCATGCGCCTGCTCGGGCCGGGTGCACGTCGCCCGACCGGGGTGTAAATCCACGATGGCGACCACCGAAAAGCCCTCTGTTCGCTCCGATTCGGGCGGCATGTCCTTCGAGCGTCCGATCAAGGAACTCGAGGCCAAGCTGGCCGAGCTCGAGGCCCTCGCGCTCCGAACCCGCCTCGACATCTCCAGTGAGATCGAGGCGCTGCGCAAGCAGCACCGCACGGCGCTCGAGGCGACGTACAAGGATCTGAGCGCGTGGGAGACGGTCAACGTCGCCCGCCACAACGACCGCCCGGTGGCCTTGGACTACATCCACATGCTCGACGACTTCGTCGAGCTGTGCGGCGACAAGTACTTCGCCGACGACAAGGCCATGGTCGCGGGCCTCGCCACGCTCGCCGGCCGGCGTTTCATGCTGATCGCGCACCGCAAGGGCAAGACCACCAAGGAGCGCCTCGCCTGCAACTTCGGGTGCGCGCACCCGGAGGGCTACCGCAAGGCCCTGCGCAAAATGCAGCTCGCGGCCAAGCTCGGCCTGCCGATCGTGACCATGATCAACACCCCGGGCGCCTACCCGGG